>JBEIQV010000032.1:0-17903 GCA_040376335.1 Verrucomicrobiia bacterium
AGCCGCGCCAGAATATTTCCATCATCAATCAAACGACCAACATCACGAACATCACCTATGTGAACAACGTCGTGTATAACCAAGGGCCGCGCTACGACACCATCTCGCGTCAAAGTGCGCAGCCGATTCGCCGACTGAAACTGGAGCGTCGCGAAGATCTGGCGGCCAGTCCGGGCGCTGTGCGTGCCGGGCAAATGAAGTCAAAGGTGCAGGGCGACTCCTATCAAGTGATGGCACCATCGTTCGATGCCAAGCCCGCGACCGCACCGCGCAAGCTTGCGGCAAAAGTGGAGAAGCCCGAGTTGGATCGCGGCTGGAAAAATGCCGGCAATCCGGATGCAGTCGCCAAACTGCGCACCAAGATCAAAAGTGAGCCTGCAGCCCGCTGCTGAGGTTCCACCGCAGCAGAAGCCGGACGTCATTGCACAGCCGCCAACACCCGCTCCCGACAAAATCAAGGACGGCAGCAAACCGCCGAAACCTGCTGCTTCCAGCAAGCCGGAAGTCGCCCCAGGAACACCGGAGAAGCCAGCAACGCAGGAAAATCCTACAAAGACCGGCAGTCCGGAAAAAGGTGCGAAGCCAGTAAAGCCTGAGCCGAGTGAACCGCAACTTTCACCACCCGTAAAGGAGCAGGCAGAGCCGCCAAACAAGCCGCTAAAATCCAAAGGAAAAGCAACTCCTCGCCCGAAAATAGATGCACCACCAAAGGTGAACACCCCCGAACGTAAAACGGTGACCGAAGACATCAAGCCACCGCGCAGGGAACCACCAGCCCGAGTTGAGAAGGCTCAGCCCGAGCAATCCATCGAGCGCCCGAAAGCGCCTCCCGTTCGCAGGCCCGAGCGCATCGCTCCGGGCAAACCGGAGCCTCGTCCGAAAGTGGATCGCCCTGAGCCGCGCAAGCCATCGGCGCCCGATGCAGCACCGGCGCAGCCCCCGAAGGAAAAAGGAAAAGGCAAAAAAAAGAATGGAGAGAAGCCGGAGGACGCACCGCAGTAGTCGCACCCAGTAACCAATTCAAAACATGAAACCAATACCCGCTAAAACAGCGAAGAGTGCGCCGACAATCGCGCCCGCAGGCATCTCACACAAGCTGGGTTTGAACCAGAAAGAGACCGCCGTGAAGACCGTGAAGCTCGACGCAAACTTCAAGCAGTCCCGCGACGTGCGGGAGGACCGCAGTCAACGACAGGCGAAGAACGCCCCACCAGTTCCATTCAAGAAAGGAAAATAAACCCATGAAAACCATCACCGAACTCAAAGACAAACTCACCGACGCCGCAGCCGATCTTGGCACCGGCGCGATGAGCGCAGCTCAAAACCTGCAATCGCACGCGAAGGACGCGTGGGGCACCGTGCAGGAACAAACCAGCCATGCCGTGCATGAAAGCGTGGCATTTGCCCGCAAACATCCTGCGACTACCGCGCTCGTCGCGTGTGGCGTTGGATTGCTGGCAGGTCTGCTTTTGAAAGGCCGTGCGCCAGCCTCGTTCAAAGATCGCTACATCATGAAACCGCTGCATCAGTCGAGAGGGCTGCTACTCGGTGCGCTCATTGCGTGCGGCACGCTGTTCAAGCGCACTTTTTCCCACGCCGAGCACGCAACCAAGAGTGTCGGCCACAATGGAAAAGGCGTCGTGAAAACGGTGAAGCGCGCCATCCGAAAGGCCGCACGATGAAGGCGCTCATTTTCTTTGCTGCCGGATTTCTCGAGGCGCTCATTTTCTTGGGTGCCGGATTTCTCGCGCTCGTGCACTCTGCGCACGGCGAGGACAACGTATCTGGCGGAACTTTCAGCCTCTACATGGAGAACGACATGTTCGCCGGGACCGACCGCCAATACACGAGCGGTGTGAAGCTCGCGTGGAGTTCCAGGGATCTCGCGAACTACAGCGATTCGCCCTACGCGAGTCCGTTTCTGCCGCTGTTCAATCTGCTGCCCTACATCAACGAGAAGGACTACCAAAAGAACCTCGTCTTTGCGCTCGGACAAAATATCTACACGCCGGACGACACGGAGTCGTTCGGTTTGGTGAAAGGCGACCGCCCCTACGCTGGCTGGCTCTATTTGGGGCTGGGCGTGGTGTGGAAAAACGCGGAGGTGCGCAATTCACTCGTGCTCAATGTGGGCGTTGTCGGCTCTTGGTCCTACGCACAGGAGGCGCAGCGTCTGGTGCATGATGCGCGCGGACTCGGCCATCCCAATGGCTGGGATAACCAGCTCCACAATGAACTCGGCGTGCTCGTGACCTATGAGCGCAAGTGGCGCTGGCCAAAACACGAGCGTCGCGTGGGTCTGGATTGGGAATTTTTACCGCACGCGGGTATCGCGCTCGGCAATGTCTATACTTACGCAAATCTCGGCGGCGAATTACGCGCCGGACTCAATCTGCCCGATGATTTCGGAACTGCGTCCATCGGTCCCGCAGCGACGACCTCCACGCCCGTGGACGGACGGCAGGGAGCTGAACGCTCACGTTTCGACCTTGGTCTTTACCTCTTCGCACGTGCCGACGGTCGCGCCGTGGCCCACAACATTTTTCTCGATGGAAACACCTTCGGGAACAGCGCGTCGGTGGATCGCAAATGGTTCGTAGCCGACCTCAGCGCGGGTGTGGCGGTGAACTACAAAAATACCAAGCTTGCCTACGCATTCGTCTATCGAACCGAGGAATTCTACGGTCAAAAGGAAGCGCAAGTTTTCGGCACGGTGTCCATGAACATCGCCTTCTGACGCTTGGCAAAATATGCGCCCCGGCAAACCCACGCTGATTCATTTGTTCGTCAGCCTGCTCGTGCTGGCAAACGTCTCATTCGCCGCGCAGCAAACAAAGCCTCGGAAGAAAACGCCCGTGGTCGAAACAGCGACGCCGAAGACTGTGCGCGCTTCCACACCGACCGCAAAAATCAAAAAGTCCGATGCGGAGCCGGATGTCTTGCCGCCTGCGAAATCCGCAGCGGTGCCAAATGCCAGCATCGCACCCGAAGAGATTCTGGAGTTTCGCGCACAGCCGGCGGGCGTGCGAAAGCTCATCGAATCCTGTCTCGATCTCACGCGACAAAATCTCACTTACACCTTCGGCTCTGCCGACCCCGCGAGCGGAGGCATGGATTGCTCGGGCTTTATTTACTACGTCCTGCGCCAGCACGGCCTCACGCAGGTGCCCCGCGATTCCAGCGCCCTCTACACGTGGGTGCGAAAGGCGCGCGGCTTCCGGGCCGTCGTCAGCCGCAAAGCGGACAACTTCGAGATGGATGAGCTGCTTCCGGGCGACCTGCTTTTTTGGAGCGGCACCTATGCCACGACGAACGATCCGCCCGTCACTCACACGATGATCTATCTCGGCACGGAAAAAGTCGGTGGTGCGAAAATCATGGTCGGCGCAAGCGACGGACGCACTTATCGCGGACAAAAGCGAAATGGAGTCAGCGTCTTCGATTTCGCAATGCCTCGCGCGCCCATCGCAGAAGAGCCACGCAGCACCTTCATCGGCTACGCACGCATCCCCGGCCTGCGCGATTGAGACATCCACACTCTATGAAAACACAAACCAACATCCTACTCGCCGCCGTCCTGCTCAGCTTCGCCGCCTGCGAAGAAAAACCGAAGCCGGTCGGCGAGAAAATCAAAGACAACGTGAACGACGCCCTCGACCGCCGTCCGAATGAAAAACTGCGCGACGCCGGTGAAGACCTCAAAGACGCCGGCAAGGACGCAAAGCAAGCCGTGAAAGACGCGGTGAAGGAGTAGGCGTTTTGGGTGCGGCTTTCCTCATACGACTTTTACAGTAGTGCCGCCATATGGCGCATAGCGCCAGCGACTACGGTAGCCTTGGGTGAAGCGACGGCGAAACCCACGGCTAGAAGGGAAAGCGCAAAGCGCCGCGTAGTCGGCGCGACCGTTCATGTGACACCGTTTGTCGCACCGCATACGCGGCGCATGGATGGTTGCGGCTGATCCGTGGGGTGCGTCGCTTCGCTCCTTGCACACGGCTACTGTTGTCGCTGGCGCTACGCGCCAATCATTTCCAACAATGTGTCTGTAGAAATCATATCACTCGTTTTCACGAATGAGGTTTAAGACACGCCGCAGCGGTCAAATCCTCCCGGTCAGCATCAGGATAACGACGATGAGCAGGACGAGGCCGAGGCCGCCGCTTGGAGCGTAGCCCCAGTTGCGACTATGCCCCCAAGTGGGAAGCGCGCCGACGAGGAAAAGAATGAGGATGATGAGCAGTATTGTAGTCATGCCTGTAGTTCGGGGCTGCCGTGCAGTCTGGTTGTATCGAAAATTATAAAAAGCGGTGCGCAGTTTTCTGTGTAGCGATTTACTGCGCCTGCGAGCCCTCGATGGTCGGGTTATCAATCCCCAAGGCACCCGCCAAATCAGTGAGATGCTCCTGCTCCTGCGCGATGATTTTCCGCAGCACCTCGCTCAGTCCAAACTCGCCCATCGCCTCCGCCTGCCGGATGCGCTGGCGGTAGTTGAGGATGGTCACACGTTCGTTTTCGAGATCGAAGCGGAGCATGTCTTCCGCGTTGGCGGACATCTTTACTTTGGCAGGCTGCGTGATGGGTGTGCCGTTGAAATAATCCACCTGCTTCGCGATCTGCATCGCATGGCTGAGTTCCTCGGTGGCGTGGACGGCCAGCTCCCGCGCGATGTCGGAAAATGCGGCTCCTTTGAGTGTCTGACTGTAAACGGTGTAGGCGATGACGGCTTGGAATTCGCGCGCGAGATCCTCGTTGAGGAGTTCGATCATGCGTTCACGGGTGATTTTCAATTCTTGTTTCATGTCTTTGAAATCGCAGCGCACCCGCGCGGTGGATGCGTCTGTTTTGAAAAGGAGGAAAATATATACGACCGGATCCTGTTCGGGGCGCGATTCACCTTAAGACACACAACTATGAAAACACTCACCACACTCACCACACTCACCACCATCAGTATCACCCAGCTCGGATTCGCCGCGTGCGATTCCAAAAGCGAATCCGCGCGCAAGGACGCACTCGAAAGCAAAGCAGATGCGCTGGAAAACAAAGCCGATACCGTTCGCAAAGACGCCAAGACCGACGCTTCTTCACTGACAAAGCAAGCCGGCCTCGACGCCGACGCTGCTAAAGACGCAGCGAAAGCGCGCGCCGAGCAGGACAAGAAAGCTGCCACGGACACCGCCGAGAGCATCCGCCAATCGGGCGATCAAGCAGCGAAAGTTCTCACGGACAAAGCAAAGGACACGCGCGAACAGAAATAGTCACATGGTTTCCTGCGCTGGTGCCGCACGGAATAATGTCTGCGCTTTAAGCGCAAAGCCATCGCCGCGCGAATGACGCAACCGTGACTTTCCCGATCGTTCTTCTATTGGCCCTCACCATCGTGGCGATGGTCTTGTTCGCTGTGGAGATCATCTCGGCGGATGTGGTCGCGCTCGGTCTGCTGCTCGCGCTAACGCTCACAGGATTACTGCCGCCGGAACGAGCGTTTGCCGGTTTTGGAAGTGATGCCGTCATCGTCATCCCCGGTCTGCTCATCCTCACAGGAGCACTGCTGCGCACGGGCGTGATGGAACTTGCGGGACGATATTGCTTTCTAGATTTCGTGCGCGCGTCGGTGCGCCGCTCACATTGTTGCTCTACCTCATTGCCATCGCAATCGTGCCGCGTTTCTGGCCGGTGCGGTAAATAATATCCGCGAAAGTTTTACCGCGCGCACAGCCAGCGGCACACTTGAGCGCGATGCATGACTGCATGAAAACCATCAGGATAAAACACATCGAAAAGGCCATCGAAGTGAAAGCCCGCCTGAGCGTGGTTTATAACCAGTGGACCCAATTCGAGCAGTTCCCAGACTTCATGCGCGGCGTGAAATCGGTGGTGCAGCTCGATGATCGCCATCTGGCGTGGCGCGCGAAGATCCTCGGCCATGAAGTGGGGTGGGAGGCGGAAATCACCGAACAAGTGCCGGATCAGCACATCTCGTGGCGCAGCACGAGCGGCCACCCGAATAAAGGCACGATCTATTTCACATCCGTCAACACGGAGATAACAAAGATGACGCTCAACATCGAATACGAGGCCCAGGGCTTGCTGGAAAAGATCACCGATGCGCTCGGCGCGCTTTCCTTTCGCATCGCGGGCGACTTGCACAGCTTTCGTAAATTCATCGAGCAGCGCGGAGCGGCCACCGGTGGCTGGCGCGGAATTATCCCAATACCCGCCGTTATTTCGTAAACGACACGCGCTAAGACGAGCCGAGCTGCGATTTATCGGTATATGAAAACCAAAATCTCGAAACACTCCATGAGCGGAAAAGTCGGATGGGCGCTGCTGTGGATATTGGGCGTCCCGCTTCCCGTGCTGCTGGTCGTGTATCTTCTCAAAGGCTGCAGTTAGCCGCGCCGTGAGAGGCTGAAAAGCAGGCCGCCTCGATGGAAAATCGAGGCGGCCTGTTCATTTTGTGGTGGCACTTTCGATGTGCCAGCCTCGCGGTTACTTTCCGTGCATGGAGTGTGAAGTGTCACTCGCTTTTACTTTCGCCGCGCTGTCACGCAATTGGTGTTCAGCTTGAAGCCAGTGCTCATCGGCGCGGCCATCCGGACAACCTTCTTCTTCGTAGAGATGCTGTGCGAGAGCCGCGATTTTTTCATGAGTGGGTGCGACGCAGTTTTGTGTGTGAATCGCGGGCGTGTGTTTTTTCATAGGCAAATGTATCGGCTGAATACGACGGTGCGGATGTATGTCGTTCGGGATATTTTCATTCAGCGCATGTGCAACTCATATGACTGATCGCCGGATAGAAACACCAACGCTAGGTGGGGCGATTTAACGCCGGAGCAACAAACCCGCAACGAGCCCCACGCAGAGCGCTCCCACCAGCGATTTGCGTGGATGCTGCCGCACGAAATCCTCACCGCTTTCACACATCGTGCAAAAACTTTCCTGCGCTTGATCACAGGCTGCCGCAGTCTGCGTTCCTGCCTCGTCGGCGAGTTCACCGGCTTTTGTTTTCACATGCCGCCATTTTTCTGCGGCCTCGTCGTGTAACTCAACCAGCAGCGCTCTGAAATCCTCCACGCTTGCATCAACTTTCTGCCGAATGTTCGCGAGCAGCTCCTCGCCTTTGCCTTCGACAAAGGCCAAATCGTCATCGGTGAGTTGTGCGTAGCGTTGCTTGAGCCTGGCTTTGATGGCGTCCCAGTGGTGATCGAATGTGAAATGTTTCATAGGCCATAGTTCGCGGCTCATGTTCGAGGCGGCTGTATAAAATACACGCAGGAGGAAGCTGGCGCGCGATATCCGGGTGTAATGAACAGACGCAAAAAAATACCGCTGCCCGATTCCATGATGAAGCGCTTCATCAAACACACGCGCCGTGAACCCACGAAGACAGTAACAGCCGCGCTCGGTGTCGGCTTTCTGCTCGGCTTGCTGCCGCTTCGCACGGTGACGCTGGGCTTGTTTAAAGTGACGACCTCTCTCGTCTCCCCCGCACTGCTCCTACTCGGTTTGCGAAAAGCATGTGATTCCTGCCACGCACCAGACTCAGAATCCGAGCTGCCGTGAACCTCGCCGACCGCAAGAGTCTCACCGGGCCGTTGTTGGTGCTGGCATTATTCACGGTCACAGCGGCCACGTTGCGATACGCGCAGGAATTTTTCACACCACTCGTATTTGCCGGGTTGCTGAGTTTTTTGCTCTCTCCATTTGTCCGGCGCATGGAGCGATTGCGGATCGGACGCGTGGGTGCGGTGCTCGTCACGGCGGCGCTGGCTTTCGTGTTCATCAGCGGGCTGGCCTATCTTGTCACCAGTCAGTTTCTCGATCTCGCGGGCTCACTGCCAAAATACCGCACCAATCTCATCGCTCGGGTTTCGTCGTTGAAGACGAGTGAGAGCAACCCGCTGCGCCTCGCCGTGCAGACCATCAGCGAAGTCAACGCCGCACTAAACAAAACCGAGAACCCGGCGACGGAAAAAGCACGACCGGCCCGCGTGGAAGTCGTCCAGCCTGCGGACGGATCGCTTCCAATGCTCATGGGCGTTCTGTGGCCAGTCGTCGGCCCGCTCGGCAATACCGCCGTCGTGATTGTCATCGTGATTTTCATGCTTCTGGCAGGCGCGGATCTGCGTGACCGGCTGATCCATCTTGTGGGGCACGGACGCCTACGCGTGACGACACAGGCCTTCGATGAAGCCGGACTTCGCATCAGCCGCTATCTGCGTGCGCAATTGCTCATCAACGCCAGCTTCGGCCTCGCGATCGGTGTCGGACTATATTTCATCGGCATTCCAAACTCCATTTTTTGGGGCCTGCTCGCGATGGTGCTGCGCTTCCTGCCCTACATCGGCCCGTGGATCGCCGCCGCATTTCCCATTGCGCTTTCCATCGCAGCCTTCGAGTCGTGGAATCAGCCGCTCCTCACCATCGGCCTCTTCGTCATCTGCGAAATCGTATCCAACAACATCATGGAGCCGTGGATCTACGGCACGACCACGGAAATTTCCCCGCTAGCTGTCATCGTCTCCGCGCTTTTCTGGACGTGGCTGTGGGGCGGCATCGGCCTCGTGCTCGCCACGCCACTCACCGTTTGCTTCGCCGTCGCTGGAAAATATCTGCCCGCCCTCGGATTTCTCGATCTGCTAATCGGCGACAAGCCATCCATTTCCCCATCGGACCGTCTCTACCAGCGCCTGCTTGCCCTTAGTGAAGACGAAGCGAGCGACATCGTTGAAATTCACACTCGCGAAACATCAGTGGCCGCTGCTTACGACGAAGTCGTGCTGCCCGCATTGCGCAATATCGAGGCCGACTTCCGCGCAGACGTGCTCTCGGACACAGCGCGGACCGAGGCATTCCAAATTCTCCGCCAAATACTCACCGACCTCGCACTGCCTCCCGCTGAATCCCTCACTGCCAGCGCACCCATCCTCTGCATCCCAGCCAGTCACGAGGGCGACGAAATCGCCGCAGTGTTGCTCGCACAAGTGCTCGCGCAATCCGGCATCACAGCCACGGTCCTTTCATCCACGCTCCTCGTTGCCGAATCCATCGAGCAGGCCGCCACACTCTCGCCGCCCATCGTCTGCATCTCATCGCTCCCGCCCGTGTCCACCATCGCCGCCCGCAATTTGTGCAAACGCCTGCGAGATCGCCTTCCTTCCGCGCGCATCATCATCGGCCTCTGGCAACCGGACGACGCAGAGTTCGCCACCCGACGCGAGCGCCTCGCCAAAGTCGGTGCCAGCGAAACATTCCCCGACATCCGCCGCACCGCCGCCGACATCGTCGCCTACGCCAACTGCACACCACCCGCGCCATCCGCAGGCTAAACAAGACGCAGTGTTTCGTGCGCATTGACCCGCAGGAGACGCGCCACTAGCTTGCGCGCTCTTTTTCCAAACTACGAATGAGCGCCAATTACAAAGACACCCTGCTGCTGCCAAAGACGGACTTCCCGATGAAGGCCGATCTCGTGAAGCGTGAGCCCGAGCGGCTTGCGAAGTGGGAGGCTGCGGGGCTCTACCGGCAGATTCTCGATGCGCGGATCGGCGCGCCGCTTTTCGTGCTGCACGACGGGCCGCCGTTCGCGAATGGCGACGTCCACATGGGCACGGCGCTGAACAAAATTCTGAAGGACCTCGTGGTGAAGTCGCGCTCGATGCTCGGGTTCCGCGCGCCGTTCGTGCCGGGCTGGGACTGCCACGGACTGCCGATTGAGTTCAAGGTGGTGAAGGAGCAGCGCGGCCTGGAGCCCGCGGAAATCCGCCGCCGCGCCGAGGCGTTCGCGCGCAAATACATTGATATCCAGCGCGGGCAGTTCAAGCGGCTGGGCGTGTTCGGCTCGTGGGAGGATCCGTATCTCACGCTCGCGCCGGGCTACGAGGCGGACATCATCCGCGCCTTCGGGAAGCTCGTGGAGAAGGGCCTCGTGTATCAGTCGAAGAAGCCCGTGTATTGGAGCACCGGCGCGCAAACCGCGCTCGCGGAGGCGGAGGTGGAATACGCATCGAAGGCGGACCCGGCGATCTATGTCGAATTCAAACTCGATCCTGGATCGATCCAGGCAGTCATCAGAAAAAAATGGCCGCAGAAAAAGTGGGAAGATCGAGAGACGTCAGTTGCGATCTGGACCACTACGCCTTGGACTTTGCCCGCAAATTTGGCGATCGCTCTGAATCCGTTACAGCCATACATCGTTGGCGATTTTCAAAATGCGGATGGTCACACGAAACGATTCGTAGTCGCGCTCGATTTACGCCGCTCATTTGAAGATGCCACTGGTTGGAAGCTGATGGGATCTGTGATGACAGCCGAATCGCAGAAGCAGTGGTTTGCAGAGCAGGATTCAAAGGGACTTCTTAACGCCGGAATTTGCCTCGATGGGAAAGAGGTTTGGTTCTGTTTTGAAGGGATGATTGTTCAAGGCGAGAAGCTGGAAGGCATCGAAGCTCAGCATCCGTTCCTGCCTCGGAAATCCAAAATCATCACCGCCGACTTCGTGACGATGGAAACCGGCACGGGTGCCGTCCACATCGCGCCCGGCCACGGCAAGGACGACTACATCGCCGGACAGGCGAATGGCCTGCCCGTGCTCTCGCCCGTGGATGACTTCGGCAAATTCACCGAGGACGTCGGCGTGCCTGCGTGGGTCGGCAAGTATGTCTTCGATGCCAACGCGGAGATCGTCACTTTCCTCCGCGAGAATGGCTCGTTGCTCGCGGAACAGAAATATACGCACGACTACCCGCACTGCTGGCGCAGCAAGACGCCCATCGTCTTCCGCGCGGTGGAGCAGTTTTTCATCAAGGTGGAGGCCATCCGCGCCGATGCGCTCGCGGCGATCGACAAGACGACGTGGGTGCCCGCGTGGGGGCGCAACCGCATCTACGGCACCGTCGAGTCGCGGCCCGATTGGTGCATCTCGCGTCAGCGCACGTGGGGCGTGCCGCTGCCAGTTTTCTACGAGGAGAATGGGACGCCCATCGTGCGTGCCGATCTCGCAGCGAAAGTCGCGGACCTCGTCGAGAGCGGCGGGACGAATCTGTGGTTTGAAAAGGACGACGCGTGGTGGGCCGCGCAGCTCGGGCTGCCCGTGGGCACTTCGCGCCGCAACGACACGCTCGATGTGTGGATTGATTCCGGCGTCTCGCATCAGGCCGTGACCTCGCGGCATCCGGAGCTGAAGGCGTGCGGCGGAGTCGCCGACGTTTATCTCGAAGCGACCGACCAGCACCGCGGGTGGTTCCAGTCGTCGCTCATGACGAGCGTCGCGCTCACCGGCCACGCGCCTTACAAGACGGTGATCACGCACGGCTTCGTCGTGGACAAGGACACGAAGAAGAAAGTCAGCAAGAGCGACCAGGGCACCTACAAGAAGCCGATGGAGGCCGAGTATTTCGTCGGCAAATACGGCGCGGACATCGTGCGCCTGTGGGCCGCGAGCGTGGAGTTCACGAACGACGTGCCGTTTTCCGAGGACGGCTTCGCGCGCACGAGCGAGGCATACCGCAGCTTCCGCAACGTGCTGCGCATCCTGCTCGCGAACATCGCCGGATTCGAACCGCGAAGCAGCGAAGATGCGAAGGGCGCGACCACGGTGGACAAGTGGGTGCTGTCGAAACTGCAAGGCGTCATCGCGACATGCCGCGCGGCATACGAGGCCTACGACTTCCGGCGAGTGTTCGAGACGGTGAACCAATTCTGCACCGTCGAACTGAGCGCTCTCTACGTGGACATCACCAAGGATCGCCTCTACTGCGACGCCGCCAACAGCCCGCGCCGCCGCGCCACACAAGCCGTGATGCACGCGTGCTTCGACGCCGTGACCAAGCTCCTCGCCCCGATCCTCGCCTACACGGCTGACGAGGCGTGGGAATTCTCTGGCAAAACCACCAGCATCCACATCGAGAAGCTCCCCGAGGCCAACGCCGCGCTCCGCGACGAAGCACTCGAAGCGAAAGTGGACGAGTGGCTGAAGCTGCGAGCCGCGATTTATCAGCAAGCCATCGAGCCTGCGCGTCAGGCGAAGACTATCGCAAAGTCTTTGGAGGCGGCGGTGGTTCTGGAGTTGGAGGATAGGCCCTATGCGGTCTATAGGGCCTATACGCCCGCCGAACACGCCGAGCTGGAGGAATTCCTCATCATCAGTGAACTGACGCTTTCCAGCGCAACCGCCCTCGGTGCGCGAGTCGCAAAGAGCACGCTGGCCCAATGCCCGCGCTGCTGGCGCCACCAACCGCTCACCGCTCGCGAAGTGTGTGCGCGCTGTGACGAGGCGCTGCCTGCGTGATGAAGTTCCTCGCCGCCATCGCGCTCCCGCTCTACGCGCTCGACCAGCTCACGAAGTGGTGGATTTTCACCCACTTCGCCCTCGTGCCGAGTGAAAGGAACATCGAGCTGTTTCCCGATACGATTGCGAAAACTGAGCACCTGCCGCTGGAATATGACGTGATTCCGGGCTGGTTCCAGATTGTGCATTGGGGCAACACGGGCGCGGCGTTCAGCTTTATGAGCGATCATCCGTGGGTGTTCATCCTTCTTTCCATCGTCGCGTTCATCGGCCTGCTTATTGCGTGGAAAAAGAACGTCTTCACCGATGCACCGTCGCGCCTCGCGGTGCCTCTGCTGTTGGGCGGCATTCTCGGCAATGTCACCGACCGTTTCATTCACGGCTACGTCGTGGATTTTCTCCTCGTGGATTTGCACGTCCGCTTTGCAAATCCGTGGCCGGCTTTCAATGTCGCCGACTCGTGCATTTGTGTGGCCGCCGTGCTTTTCGTCGTCGCGGCTTATCGCGATACGAAGAAGGCTAAGAGTTGATTTTTCCAGGCCGTCCACCGTCCTTGCCAGATAGGAAAGTGCCCGCTAGGGTGCGCGCCCTTTTATGAGCAGAGAACCGTCCAAACATCCAGGGTCACTTCATCGCAAATGGTCACGCCAAGTCGTTGATGGCGCAGAGCGCGCCGCCAGCCGGGCGATGCTGCATGCCGTTGGTTTTGCGCGGGAGGATTTCAAAAAATCACAAGTCGGCATCGCGAGCACATGGAGTATGGTCACGCCTTGCAACATGCACATTGATGCACTCGCGCGGCAGGCCGAGGCCGGCGTGGGCGCTGGCGGTGGAAAAGGTGTCATCTTCGGCACCATCACGGTTTCCGACGGTATCAGCATGGGCACCGAGGGGATGAAATATTCGCTCGTTTCACGCGAAGTGATCGCCGACAGCGTGGAGACGGTGATGGCTTGCGAAGGCTTCGACGGACTCGTGGCGATTGGCGGTTGCGACAAAAATATGCCCGGCTGTGTCATCGCGATGGCGCGGCTGAACCGCCCGTCGGTGTTTGTTTACGGCGGCACAATTTTGCCCGGCTGCATCAACGGCATCCTCGCGGAAAAGCGCCTAAACAAAGAGCGCGCGGCTCAGATCGCTGACAAACCACTCGACATCGTTTCGTGCTTCGAGGCCGTGGGAAAACACGCGGCTGGCGTGATGGACGAACGCGAACTCGCACTCATCGAAGAACACGCAATTCCCGGCGCGGGTTCGTGCGGCGGAATGTATACGGCGAACACGATGGCCAGCGCGATTGAAGCACTCGGCATGTCGCTCCCGAACAGCTCTGCACAAAATGCCGTGAGCAAAGAAAAGGCGGCGGACGCACGCGCCGCAGGCATGGCCGTGGTCGAATTGATCAAGCGCGGCATCCGCCCGAGTGACATCCTCTCCCGCGAGTCTTTTGAAAATGCGATCTCCGTCGTCATCGCACTCGGCGGCTCCACGAATGCAGTGCTCCATCTTCTCGCAATGGCACATGCCGCGAACGTGAAACTGGAACTCGATGACTTCACCAAAATCGGCAAGCGCGTCCCCGTGCTCGCCGACCTCAAGCCGAGCGGACGCTTCCTCATGTCGGAGTTGGTCGCCATCGGCGGACAGACGCCGCTCATGCGCATGATGCTTGAAGAAGGCCTGCTCCACGGCGATTGCATGACCGTCACCGGCAAGACGCTGAAAGAAAATCTCAAGCGCGCACGGGCTTATCCGAAGAATCAGGAAATCGTGCGTCCGTTCAGCAATCCGATCAAAAAGGACAGCCACCTCGTCGTGCTCTACGGCAACCTCGCGCCCGGCGGTGCCGTGGCAAAAATTTCCGGCAAAGAGGGACTCAGCTTTTCCGGCAAGGCCATCGTTTTTGAAAACGAGCAGGACGCGCTCAAAGCGGTCCTCGATGGCAGCGTGAAGAAAGGCCACGTCATCGTCATCCGCCACGAAGGCCCGGTCGGCGGCCCCGGAATGCGCGAGATGCTCAGCCCCACCAGCGCGGTGATGGGCAAGGGACTCGGCAAGGATGTCGCGCTCATCACCGATGGACGTTTCAGCGGCGGTTCGCACGGATTCGTCGTCGGTCACATCACGCCCGAAGCCGCACTCGGCGGACCGCTGGCCGTGGTGAAAAATGGCGACCCAATCACCATTGATGCCCAGAAACGTTCGCTGAACCTCGGCATCGTGAAGGCAGAACTCGATAAGCGTCTCAAAAAGTGGAAGGCCCCGGCGCCGAACTACACCCGCGGCGTGCTCGCCAAATACGCAGCCTCCGTGACGAGCGCCAGCAAAGGCGCAGTGACGGACCTGATCTAGCCCGTATGGCGGACGAAGCATTTCAGTCCCTCGCCGCCGCATTGCGCGAAAGACTCGCCGTAATCGCCGACCGCGAACTCTACGCGCGCGACCCAGCCGCGCATTTGGAAAAACTGAAATCAGTCTCGGAAAAAATCACATCGCTCGCGGCAGCACTGCCGCAGCCGTTGGAGGGTGATTTCGCCCACTACCTGCACCGTGCGAGCTACGCCAAGGCGCTCGCATGGCTGGATGCGCGTGCTGCTTCCGAACGCGAGTCTTGAGGGTCATTCACCCTTTTTTATAGCAGGTGTGGGCAGCGCATCTGCACTGCTGTTCGGCTCCGTCGTGTTAGCGAAAACTTGCTCGATATTTTTAATGTCATCAATACTCGCGGCACTATTGGCGATCTTCAAGACTTCAGCACGCATATCCAGTTCGTTGGAAAAACTATTCGAATGCCATGGAGTCATTTTCTTATTCAGGCGAACATCTAATATCGGCAAGCCATCTTGTATTAGCACTAAACTGTCTTGTTTTAGTAAGTAATAAAATAAATTCTTATTGTCGGACCATATGTATATTTTGTCTCCAGCTACATAAGGGCCGCTATTTGCAAACTTCTTGCTAGAGTTGCCAAAAATGAAAACAAAGGAATTGAACTTAGTGGACCAGCATAGCGATTCCCGTCGCAACAAATCTGACGGAGTCCCCGAGCTTTCCTCGCCAATGTTGGACCAATACGAAGTAGATGGTTCGCTGCCTCGATAGAGAAAGGAAAAGACCAAAACAATTAACGCGATACCAGCCAGCCAGATTGTCTTTGTCCAATTCTTCATCTATCTGAATGGCCTTTAGACGCCCCCCAAGCACGGCTCAAACTAATTTCCCAGCATCCGCCGCACACGGCGTTTCACTTTTCCTGCGAAGCTGCGTGTGAATTCCCCGATGCGACGGGCGCCGCGACCGAGCGGGCCACCGCGCGTTCTCCAGGCTTCCGCGCGCTCTCCGGCAGGCGTGATTTTCCCGATGAGCCACGGAAACATCTCGCGGTTTGCCGAAGGCACAGGCGCGCTGCGAAAAGCGAGGATGTAGGCGCGGCGCGGAATGTCGGTCGTGTTGGCGCTCGCGCCGTGCAGTGTGCGGCAGTGGTGAATCGCCGCACCGCCGGGAGGCAGCGGACATGGCTCTGCGGCTGAGCGATCAAAATCCCCGATACACTCCAGGGCCGACTTGCGCGGGTCGCCGCCGAACGAACGATGTTCGAGAATGGGGCCGCGATTGCTGCCGGGGATGTATTGCATACAACCGTTCTCCACGGTGGCGGGCTGGAGCGGCATCCAGATGCTGAGTTGCTCGTAATCCACGCCGGGATCATAGCGGTGCGCCTCGTCCTGATGCCACGGCGTCGGCGCGCCGTAGTGGGCGGGTTTGAAAATCGCGTGCTCAAACCATGGCTCGGCAGTCGGGCCGAGGAGTTGGCGTGCGATGGCGAGCGCATTCACGCGAAACTGCGTATCGCCGAGTTCGGGTGCAAATTCGATGGGGTTCAGGATTTGCGGAAGCACCGGCGTCTTGTCCGCCTCATCACTGCCCGCGAGGTCAAAAGATCTTCCCTTTTCCCAACCCGCACGCTCAACGAAGAGCCGGTCGAAAATCCCGCGTAACCGTTCCACTTCCTCCGCAGAAGTGATCGCATCTAGCTGCAAGTATCCGAGTTCGTGGAAACAGGAAATTTGCTCGTCAGAAAGGGTGGTCGTCATCGGCACAGGGCGTTTCCCTAGCAGAAGCAAGGCCCGTTGACCCGCCAAATGTGCGGCTAGACGCTGACGGTGCCTTCGAAGACGAAGTCGGCGGGGCCGGTGAGGGTGACGTTTTTCCAGCCTTCGCCGTCCGGCTCGAAGCCGACGAGCAGGGTGTCGCCGCCGCGGACGGCGACGCTGACGGGCGAGCGCGCGCCGGTGAGGCGTGAGAAAATGAGCGCGGCTGCGCAGACGCCGGTCCCGCAGGCGAGTGTTTCGTCTTCGACGCCGCGTTCGTAGGTGCGGATGGCGATGCCGCCGCCGGGTAGTTCGCCGACGAAATTGGCGTTGGTGCCTTTGGGCGCGAAGTGTTCGTGGCGGCGGATGGCGCGGCCAAGGCGGACGATGTCCGTCTTTTCCAAATCGCTGACGAACACGACGGCGTGCGGGACGCCGGTGTTAAGAAAATGCACCGTCAGTTTTTCATCTGCGACGAGCAACTCGGCACCGGGCGCAAATGAATGCGGCGGCGACATGGCGATGCGCACATTCTCGCCGACCAAGTCCGCGCCGATGACTCCAGCGAGTGTCTCGAAAGTGACGCGCCCATTTTTCCGGGCGACCTTGCTGGCGAAACGGGCGAAGCAGCGCGCGCCGTTGCCGCACATCTCGGCCTCGCCGCCGTCGGCATTGTAGTAGCGCATTTTGAAATCTGCGCCGTCGGCAGCGGGTTCCACCGCGAGCAGCCCATCCGCGCCGATGCCCCGATGGCGGTCGCAAATGCGGGCGATTGCTTCGCGGTCGAGCGAGTGGCGGAGGTCGCGGTTGTCGAGCATCACGAAGTCGTTTCCGGCTCCGTTCATTTTGGTGAAATTCAACGTCATCCCTGCCGAAATACGCGAAGGGCGCGGGATGTCAACGGGGCGCGCTTACTCGGGAAAGCTGGCGAGCACTTCCTCGCGCGTGGCGACGGCGGTGCCTGTCTTGGCGACGACGATGCCGCTGGCGTGGTTCGCAATTTCCGCAGCCTCACTCGCGGTGGCGCCGCTTGCCAAAGCGGAGGTGAAGACGGCGATGGCGGTGTCGCCCGCGCCGCTGACATCAATGACTTCCTGGGCGCGCGTCGGGATGTGATAAGGCGCGCGGCCTGCGGTGAAGAGCATCATGCCCTGTTCGCTGAGCGTGACGAGGAGATGGTCGCAGCGCCATTTGTCCAAAAGGATCGCGCCCACTTCGAGCAGCGCACGGTCTTCAATCGGCGGCTCGACGGGATCAGTCACGCTGCGCCCGGCGGCACGAAATGCCTCGCCGCGATTGGGCGTCACGCACGTCACGTCGTGCCAGCGAATCGAGTTGGAGGGCTTCGGGTCCACGGTGACGATTTTCTTCGCACCGCGCGCTGAATTTACGATGGCATCCACGAGCGGCTGGTCGAGCAGACCCTTGTCGTAATCCTCCATGATGATCGCATCGAGCGACGGCAGCAGCTTTTCAAAATGAGCGAGCACCCGCGTGCGCTGTTCATCGCTAAGGCCACG
>JBEIQV010000130.1:0-9287 GCA_040376335.1 Verrucomicrobiia bacterium
CCGGCACGACGCCCTCGGGCACGCGCGCAATCAGCGGCGTCGTCAGTGTGCCCTCTTCCATCCGCAGATAGGGAAAAGAACCACGCTCAGCGAGCGCCCGCGCGGCCTCGATGAAACGCTGCGAGTAATCCACCCCGATCACCTCACCGCAATGCCGCGCCAGCTCAAACGTCGAGCGCCCCACCGCACATCCCACATCCAGCGCGCGTGACTCGTGCGAAAGCGACGCCGTATCCAGGCACTCGCTCACACAACGCACCGCATAGTCCAGCGCATCGTGCGGCCCGCTTGCGTAGGGCAGCACCTCCTCCGCTGTGCCGTAGTGAAACAGCAGATACTCATGCAGAAATTTATCCGTCTCGTAGGGATTCACAGCAAAAGCCCATGCACCCGTGTCCGCGCGCAAGCAATCTCCAACTTCACAACACCGCCTCCATCAACTTCGTCGGCAACGTGTCCGCGCCAAACGCCAAATCCCCGAACAACGGCACATCCAGCAACTCCTCCAGCACCGCACCATTCGTCAGCGCAGCCGCATCATCCGCCAGCGGTGCCGCCACTTGATTCAAAAGCACACCCGCACATTTCAAACCATGCACACGGATCGCAGCCACCGTCAGCAGCGTGTGATTGATCACCCCTAGCCGGTTCGCTGCCACCACCAACACCGGCAGCGCAAACTCCTCCGCCAAATCCCCCATGGAAAAATCCCTCGCCACCGGCACCAGCCATCCCCCGCATCCCTCCACAATCACCACCGCATGTTTCTCGCGCAGCCGCGCGAAAGTCTCCCGCACCAGCGCCACATCCACCACCCGCCCCTCGATCATCGCCGCCGTGTATGGTGCCACCGGCGGACGCAGCCACACCGGATTCACCTCATTCAAATTCACCGCCCCCGCGCTTGCATCCACCAGCGCCTCCGCATCCTCCCGCCCCCCGCAACAAATCGGCTTAAACCCCACCGCATCCACCCCGTTCGCACGCAACGCCCGCACCAATAGTGCCGCAACGCGTGTCTTGCCGACCGCCGTGTCTGTGCCCGTGATGAAAATACTCATGTCCACGAACGTAAGTCGTCCGCAGGAAAAAGGGAATCCATCAATCAACCCTGTGCGCATCCACAGCATCCGCAAATCCCTATAGGAAGCGCTGAAAAAAGAGCGGGTTGGTGAAAATATTCCGGGGGGCTGTTTTTAGGCGTTCAAGTTTACTGATGCAGTCGGCTTGCTGTGCATCTCTGTCTATTTGCGGATGTGTTTGGTTGCAGTTGCGGCTGATGCCCCTTCGTGGACTATAGACATGAGGGCGCGCGTCATTCCGGCTGGGTCGGTGTGCTGGATGATATTGCGGCCATAGACAATACCAGCGGCTCCTTGGTGCATGAGCTTCTCTGTGCGGGTGAGGATTTCGTCGTCGCTCGCTTTTCCTCCACCGCGCACGAGGACGGGGATGCTCCCGGCGATCTCGATGACCTTATGATACACCTCCACATCATCCGTCGGGTCTGCCTTGATGATGTCTGCACCCAATTCGCACGCCTGCCGCACGAGCGGTGTGATTTTTTGCAAGTCGCCATCCACCATGTAGCCGCCTGCTTTGGTGTTTGGCTGAAAGACGAGCGGCTCGATCATCAGCGGCATGCAGTGGCGCTCGCACTGCGGCTTGAGCTTGATGATGTTTTCAATGCACTGGTCGGTGACTTCGGGTTCGCCGGGAATACGAAAGAGGTTCACGACAACACATGTGGCGTCGAGGCGCACGGCTTGTTCGACAGCGTTGTCTATCATCCGCGAAAACAACGCGCGTGGTAGATTTGTGCCATAGACGTTGGCGACATCGGTGCGGAGGACGAGTGCGGGTTTCGGGCGCACGGGGAGTGATTGCAGATAATGCGCCTGCCCGATGGTGAGTTGGATGGCATCCGGCGCGGCGGCGACGAGTGTTTTCACCGCCTCGGCGAGATTTTCGATGCCCTGCAAAAATGTGGGCTCATTGAAGAACCCGTGATCCACTGCGACGTCGAAGCAGCGATATGTCTGCGGATTAAAGAGGCGTTTGAAGCGGTAGTCTTTCATGCAGTGCGGAGGGTGTGGAAAACTACACGCACACGGCAAGCGGATAGCGACACGCAGCTATCGCAGCAACCACGCGACCAGGCCCGCAGCAGCCGTGAGGAGCAGCCACCATATCCAGCGTGCTGAGGATTTTTCCTTCGTGCTAACGGGCGCTTTGGTGCGGGAGGCATTCGGTTTTTGTGGCTTGGCGGATTCTGTAGGCTTGGCCCTTTCGCGAATGGTCGGCGCTGACTTTTCGGGCGCTGCTTTTTCCATCTCTTTCTTTTTTGGTGGTGATACCGGGGGTTCGGTTTTTTGTTTTTGCACGGGCTCCGGCGCTGGTTTGACGGGTTCGGGTGCTGCTGGCTTCGCTTTGACTAGCTCGGGTGCGCTGCTGTCCGAACTGCGCTTGAGTTTTTCAAAATCAATCTTTCGATCCAGATACGCCTTTTGTCGCTTGGCAAACTCAGCCACCTGTTTTTTGTCCGCCGCCGCGCCCTGTGCTGAAAGCTCCACCCGTAGCTTCTCAATGGCTGCCGCCTCGCTCTTTAGCTCAGCCTCTGATTCTTCGCGTTCTTTGGATTTTGATGCTTTCGAAGAGCGTGCGGTTCCGGTGTTCATGAAAATTTGGTGAGGCGATACAGGCAGCGCCTTTCAGCAAAGGGCGCGCCCGATTTGGCGCGAACATGAATCCTCCAGGTAGCTTTAGACTCCCCATTTGCATGTGGCTCCGGGTAAAAATGGAAGTCAGGAAGTGGGGCTGTCCGTAAATTTTCCCGTTGGCGGCATCGGAATCGCTTTCTAAGTTCCGATAACATTAAAGCTTTCAGCCCAGCAAAACCCATCCGATGCCAGACATCAAATTCCGCTGTCCCGAGTGCTCACAGAAAATCGTCGTTGATTCTTCTGCGGTTGGCGTTCGCATAGATTGCCCGCTGTGCCGGAGCACACTCGTCATTCCCGCCACGGAATGGGCGCCCGTGACCGTCGCCGTCCGGCGGGAATTGGCGGTGCTGGCCGGGAGCGCGGATGCCTTGTATACGGAGCTGGAAAAGCGGAAGATGGAGTTCGAAACAGCCGTCACCGAATCGCAGAAGCTCCGCGAAACAGCGGAGGCGGCACGGAGCGATGCGGAAAAAGCGTATGCCGAGAGAGAGACTTTCCGCAGTGCGAACGAAAAGGCTGCCGATGAAATGAAGAAGCTGCGCGAAGACCTCGCGGCCCTAGCAACCGAACGCGATGGATTGCGCAATGCACGAGATCAAGCGCCCGCCTCGGATGAGGGGGTGACTAAGGAATTAGAAGTTTTGAGGACAAGCCTAGCCGCCCTCCAGCGCGAGCGAGATGAACTTTCCACGAAGCTCGGCGCCATGGACTCTCTGCGCGAGCAACTCGCCGGGACTACTGCCGAGCGAGAGAGGCTGACGCTGGAGAGTTCCGAGGCAATCCGGGATGCGGATGCACTGCGCAGCGAGGTGACTTCGCTCCAGACGCGCCACAAGCAGGCAGACGCGCACGCGGAGGAATGGAAGCGCCAACTCGCTGCGATGCAGCGCGAGCGCGACGAACTTCTTACAAAGGCGAAGGGTGTGGAGTCACTGCCCGCCGAGCTGGAATCCGCACGCGCCGAATCGCAACAATTGCGCACTCAGCTCAATGAGATCACGCGTATCTTTGAAGCCGCGCGCCAGGAACGCGATCAGGCTGCCCTCCTCGCTTCGGAGCGTGAAAAGTCTCTGGAAAAAATGGGGCACGCCATCGAGGCGGCAAAAGCGGAGATCTCTCGTTTGCACGAGGAAAAGATGACGTTTGCAGCCGAGCGGGAACGCCTCAAGGCGAGCGCCGATGAATTTCACGAAGAGGCTAGTGAACTCCAGCACCGTGTGGACGGACTCCTCGATCAACTCCACGCCCGCGAGCGCGAAGTCGCCGATGCGAAACAGGCCAGCGAGGCTGCGACCACACAGACCGCTGGATACGAGGAAGAGCTTCGCCTGATTCGCACGCAACGCGATGCACTCACGACCAGTTTCACTGAGAAGGAGCGCGAAATTTCTGCCCTAATCGAGCAGGTCGCAGAGGCATTGCGGATCAGTCAGGAAGCGCAGGGACGCATTGATGCCGCCGAGCGTGCCGTGCACATAGCGCAAGAAAAGGCGCGCCTCAGCGAAGAGGAACGCTCGCGCCTAGGTGACAAGCTCACGAAGGCCGCCGCCGAACTCGGTGCCATACAGGAGCAGGCGCGGCAGATACGCATCGAAAAAGAGCAAGGTCGTTCGCACGTCCACGATCTTCAGGCGCAGGTCGAACAGAGTTTTGATCAACTCGGTGCCATCGAAGCCGAGCGCGACACCCTCAAAAGCGAACTTGATGCCGTGAAGACCGGCCTCGAACGCGCCAAGCAGCACGTCAGCGTTCTGCAAGCAAGGCGGGACGTCATGCGCGAGGAAATCAACCGCCTCCGCGCCAAACTCGGGATGCCACCGGACGGCCCCGGCGTCTAAAAAATTGCCGGACGGAAAAGCGAAAAGGAACTGACAAACGCGCTCACTGCCGTCATTCGTCTCGACTCACTCGTCATGCTTCACACGATTCGCATTCTACTCGTCATCATTTTCGCCGCGACCACTCTGCGCGCGCAGAGCGCCAAGGAACCCGTGCAACCCGGCGAAACCATCATCGTCAGCGGTGGCGTCTCGCTTTGGGTATGGGAAAAATGGAAGGCCCAGCCGCATGACAACTGGTGGGCCAACTTCGTCCGCGCCGCGCGCATTCGCATCGAGCAAATCAAAACCGCGCGCCCCGACCAGCCCATCACCTGGCTCGTCTATCGCCCCTCTTATGTCACACGCGGGCGGCAGGACAGCCGCGACTACACCGCACTCGTCGCCAGCGTGAGGGACGCATTTAACGTGAAGCTCATGTGGTTCGACAGCGCCTCGCAGCTCGTCAACTACCTTAACTACGGACAGCCCCGCGACCGCGTGAAAATCAACAACTTCGAGTATTTCGGCCACAGCAACAAAGCCTGCTTCATGTTCGACTACTCGAACATGATTGATAGCGGCAGCAAATGCTGGCTCCACGAGAACGAGCTTAAAAAAATCAACCACGGCATCTTCACCAAAGACGCCCTCGTGCGGAGTTGGGGCTGCCACACCGGCGAAAGCATGAGCCAGAAATGGCGCTCTGCCACCGGCGCCCCCATGTGGGGCCTTTCCGGAAAAAGCCAGTATCTCACCGAGGAACTCCCTGTCCCCGCCACTGCCATGGGACGCTGGACGCGCTGAAGCCCGACATTTTCCACACTCACCATCCACTCCGCCGCCATGACGCTCCACGAGCTGCAAACCATCTACTCCACACCGTTCTTCGACCTCATCTCGCGCGCACGCGCCGCCTACTTGGCGCATTGGAAAGAGAACGAAGTCCAGCTTTGCACCCTTCTTTCCATCAAAACCGGCGGCTGCTCCGAAGACTGCGGCTACTGCGCGCAATCGGCCCGCTACAACACCGGCGTCCAGCGCGAGACGCTCATGTCGCCCGACGCCGTGGAAGAAGTCGCCGTTCGTGCGAAAGAAAACGGCTCCACCCGGTTCTGCATGGGCGCCGCGTGGAAAGGCGTCCGCGAGGGCGATCCGCGTTTTGAAAGCGTCCTCGAAAGCATCCGCCGCGTCTCCAAACTCGGCATGGAAGTCTGCGTCACCCTTGGCCAGCTCGGCGCAGGCGAAGCCCGCCAGCTCAAAGCCGCAGGCGTCACCGCCTACAACCACAACATCGACACCTCCCCCGAGCACTACCCCAACATCGTCACCACCCACACCTTTCAAGATCGGCTCGACACCATCGGCCACATTCAGGACGCCGGCATGAGCGTCTGCTGCGGCGGCATCATCGGCCTCGGCGAAACCGAAGACGACCGCCTCAAAATGCTCGAAGTCCTCACCAACTTCAGCCCCGCGCCCGAGAGCGTTCCGATCAATTGCCTCATGCCCATGCCCGGCACCCCGCTCGAGGAACAAGCGCCCGTGGACATCTTCCAACTCGTCCGACTCATCGCCACCACACGCATCGCGCTGCCGCGCGCAAAAGTCCGCCTCAGCGCCGGTCGCACCCGCCTCACCCGCGAAGCCCAGGCCCTCTGCTTCTTCGCCGGCGCCAACAGCATCTTCTACGGCGACAAGCTCCTCACCGCCGCCAACCCCGAAAAAGACAGCGACCTCGCATTACTCGAAGAACTGGACCTCAAACCCCAGCGCCCCTTCGCCGAAAACTGCGACCGCATGGCGTGCCTGACGTAGCGTTGCCTCAGCACTAATTCCCAACGGTCGGGCGGTCAGAAACGATTAACGCCACACCACGTCTCTCCCATGAACGAAAGATACAAATTGCCGATACCGCTCGCTGCCCTGTTCGCCTTCGTCGCTTTTGGGGGCGGTTTCGCGACCACGTTCATGATTATCATGGTAGGTGGCTGGCGTCTGCGCGTCGAACAAGCCGCTAACTACATCGGTCCTTACGGAATATCGGAGAATCAGACCGCAAATATCTCTTTCTTTGTCGCAATAGGAGTCGCTGCCTTTGTCTTTCGCTTTCTGCGATCCAAAATTTCGCCAAACGCCGTGTTTCATTTATTCTTTCTCTCGGGACTTTCACTACTTGCCTACAGCATCTGGATCATGGCCTTCATCATCCGCCTCCTAAATTCGGATTTGGAGAAGATTGATAAGATGTTTGGTGGCTGGCTTGTGGTTGCGGATGGGGTTAGATCTATATTGTTCATCTTGCTATGGACCATACCAGCCGCCCTTTTGCTTCTGGCTTTCGCGACAATCTATGACAAGCGAATGCCCCATAAACGTAAGTGCCAGCCCAGTTAGAACCCTCTCAGCATCTTTGCGCCTTCGTGCCATAACACGAGGCTATATTCCTCGCACAGTGTCCTCGGTGTTCACGGAGGCGGCGGCACTTTCGCCTTCATGTTCTTCATGTCCTACATGGTGGGCATCGCTTAGGGGATAAAGGGAAAGGGGGCGGTGTATTCACCATTCACCATTCACCATTCACAAAGTTTCCCCGCACGAGCGACTATTTTTCCTCGTATGCGCGGACTTCGACTAGGTGGACGCTTTTGTTGACGCTGTTCTTGAGCATGTTCACGCGGATGTAGCGCGCGGGGGCGGGGGCGAAGGTGTGGGCGGTGCCTTCGGGGGTGGAGGGTTTGGTGTTCTGGCTCATGTCGGCGACTTGCCTCCATGCTTTGGCGTCGTCGGAAATTTCGACGGTGTATTGGTAGAAGCGCGAGCCGTCCCAATAGGGGAAGACGTGGATGCGGTTGAGGGTGCAGGTTTTTTGCAGGTCAATCTGCACCCATTGCGGATACGGGCCGGCCCACCACGCGTGGTCGGTGTCCACGTTGCCGTCCACGATGTTCTCGGGCTTGCATCCGCCTTCGATGGAGGAGGCGGTGACGGGCTTTCCGGTGGTGAGGTTTTTTTCGTTGTTGAGCTTCGTGTATTGGGCGGCCCAGACGTCGCCGATTCTTTTGCCTTCGATGAAAAGTGCGGCTTTCACTTTTGCCGATTGTTCGATGCGGAGTGGCGTGGTGTAGAGCGGTGTGTCGGCGGCGGGTTCCTTGCCGTCGAGGGTGTAGCGGATTTCGCCTTTTGCGCTGGAGCGCAGAGTGAGGGTGATGTTTTCGCGGAAGGTTCCTTTCGGCAGCAGGCCTGCGGCTTCGGCGGTGATGGGCTGGATTTCGTAACGCGCGGCGAATGGGTAGCCGAGGGGTTTGCCTTCGGCGTCGAAGAGGCGCGCTTTGAAGTTCGTGGTGCTGGCGATGCGGATGGGGGCGTCGCACGCGGCGGATGCGGGCGTGGGGTCTTTGCCGTCGAGTGTGTAGCGGGCGGTTCCTTTTGCGCCGGGCGCGAGGGCGACGGTCAAGGTGACTTCGCTGCTGAATTTTTGATCACCGGCGATGCGCGTTCCTTCGCTGCGCACAGTGAGATGGTGAACCAATGCGTCCAACACGCGGTCGGTGGATTCGAGTTGGCGTGAAAATTCTTCGTAGGTGCGGCCAGCGTTTGGATTCCACACGCGCTCACTCATCGTTGCGAGGCGGCGGCGCAAGCTGGGCAGTTCCACGCTTTCGCTTTGCTCCCACGCGCACATCTGCGCGCCGAAAAGCGGTGCTTCGGGCGGGAGAATCACGCCCTTGTCCTCGGCTTTTGCGCCGAAGGGTTTGAACTGCCGCGGCTGCCACGCGAAAATTTCCTCCGTGGAGCGTCCGCCATTCACGACGTAGAGCGGCGTCCACGAGGTGTTGATGACTTTGTATCCGTCTTTCACCAATTTGTCCGGCTGGTAGAAGCGAATTTCGTAAGCCATGACGATTACGTCCTTCGGAATCTGGATCGGCGAGCCCGCTTCGCGACCGAAACCTTCCCAAACGAGCATCTGCTTGCCGTTTTTCTTCACGATGTCGTTCATGTCGGCGACGAACTTTCTGTAGAGCTGGTGCTGGTTGGGCAGGTTGAATTTTGCGAACGCTGCTTTGAAGTCCTCGTTTTGATTCGCGAAGGCGAGGTCCGCCTCGTCGCCGCCGATGTGGAAATAGGGGCTGCTTTTAAACACCTCACACATTTCGCCGACGATGGTTTCCAGCGCCTGCATGACTTCGGCCTTCGCAAAATTGATCGAGGCGTGGTGCTCGTAGGGCTTTGTGCCTTTGATCATGAACAGGTCGCGCATCGCGCGGTTCATCGCGGCGGAGTGACCGGGCACGTCCAGCTCGGGGATGATCGTCACGCCGCGCGCGTCGGCGAATGCGACGAGGTCTTTGAGTTCTTCGATGGTGTAGGTCTTCCCGCCGTGCTGATTTTGTGTCGCGAGCTTCGGATACGCCTTCGATGGGAACATGATGGACTGATCGTCGGTGAGATGCAGGTGCAGGTAGCGGATTTTGTAGAGCCGGCAGAGCTGCACCATCTGCCGGAGGTTCGAGAGCGAGTGATACTGCCGCGCCACGTCCACAAACAGCCCGCGATATTCCGTCTGCGGCGCGTCCTCGACGGACATCATCGGCAGGAAAACGCCACCGTTCCGGATTTGAAGTGACTGCAGCAGCGTCGTCGTGCCGAGTGCGACCGCAGCGTAATTGCCGCCCTGCACTGTCGCACGATCGGTCACGATGAAAGTGTGCGCTTCGCCTTTCAACGAAGGCTCGAGCGAAAG
>JBEIQV010000167.1:0-7276 GCA_040376335.1 Verrucomicrobiia bacterium
GAGCCGCGAATCTAGAACGACCTTGCCAAAACCGGAAGGCGCGCTCGCGTGCATGAAATGCAGTGCGCCACTATCCTTGCGAAAGGCAAGGCCAACGTGCGACGTGCCGTAAGCATCGCCGTCGTGGCTTACGATGCCGATGATGTCGCCGGTTTGAATTTCATCCTCGATGGCCGGAATGTTCGCCTTGGGAATAAAGACGAGCGGCTGACGGCGGAGGCGTGCTTCGAGTTGCGAAATGCCGACGCGATAATCGGGGTTCTTCCGCATATAGCGGTAACCTTTCCAATTATTCGTCATCTCGGTCGCCGAGTTTGGAAAACCACGTCCACCGAGCGAGCGCGTGAGATCGCGAATGAGACCGCGCTTCGCATTGTCGTGGAGCCAGTCTTCGAGATAGTGCAGCCGCGAGAGATAGGTGCCGTCGCACTTTCCACCCCAGTAACGATCCAACTCGATAAAACGCAGCATCGTCTCCGGTGTCCAATTTTCCACCGGCTCCTCGACCATGCGCGCGAGTGCGAGCGCGACCTCGAAGAACGTCCAGCAATCGAGTCCGTTGAGATTCACGGACGGCGCTTCGATTTTGTCGTCAATCTCCAGCGTGAAACCCTTGTAGGGCGTGCTGAGAAAAATCTGCCCGAACCACGCCACACGCTGGCCAATTGGAAGTGCCCGGATTCGCTCCGCCTTCGGTTTGATTTGCGCGACAAGCGCATCGAAACGCTCGCGGTCTTTGAAAACCGTATCAAACGGCAGCAGGCCCGCATTCGCCGGAAGCAACGGCGCGGCGAGCGCGGCTGCGAGCGTGGTCAGAAACTGGCGGCGTGTGTGCGTCATTGCGCCGACCAATAGCGGTAGTGGCCGGTGAGTTCAAAGTCGAAGAGCCGGTCTTCGAGTTGCGCGCCGCCGCCGATGTTGTGGATGACTTGCAGGCGCTTCGGGTCGGCGGACGACGGCACATCGCTCACGATCATGATGTGCGGCAGATGCGGCGGGACGAGGCAGGTCACGAGGTCGCCGGGTTGGTAGTCCTCCGGCTTTTTACTCACCGCGATTTTCTTTCCGCTACGCTCGAAGAAGCGCATGAGATTGGGCACGCGACGGTGGTCAATGTTCGTGTCCGGTTTCCGCAGTCCCCACTGCTGTGGGTATTTTTCAAAAGCGCGCGCCATGTCGTCGTGGACGAGTTGCTGGAGATCGAGGCCGAGCTTGCGAAAGGCGCGAATCACCACGTCCGTGCAAACGCCGCGCTCCATCGGCACATCGCCGCTGGGGTAATCGAGCTTCGTGTATGCGCCATCGTAGGACGTCGTCACGCCGATTTGCGTTTTCGCCGCAGCGACGAGTTTTTTCGCCGGCTCGGGCGGCTCAGCGAACGCGCTGACTGCGAGTGCGAGGAAAGTGAGGATGCGCATGGGGCGTTCAGACAAACTCCACGCTGCGGCGTTCACTTGCCGATGCACCACAGCTTGTCCGTCGTGCGGATGAAAAGCTGGCTGTCGCTCACCGCGATACTGCTGCGCGCGCCTTCCTCGCCGCCCATCGCGATGGTTGCAATCTGCGAGCCGTCGCTTTCCTTTTGCACGACCACCGTGCCGCGCTCTCCGAGGCTGTAGATTTTTCCGTCCACGACCGTCGGTGATGCGCGGAAAATTTCCCGGCCTTTGGTCTTGTCGAGCGTGAGCGCGACCTGCCAGACCTTCGCACCGGATTTTGCATCGAGGCACGTCATCACCTGCACGTCGCCATCGAGGACGAAGAGTTTTCCATCGTGATACGCGGGCGTCGTGCAGTCGGGAGTTTTGCGTTCGTCAAAAGCCCACGCCTTGCCGCTCTCGGTCACATCGCCTTTTCCATCGGTTTTGAAAGCAATCATCGCGCTCTGCTTTGGCCCGCACACCACGGCCACATCGCCAGCGCTCACGGGGCTGGGGACGATGCGCATCCATTCGCCGCCGCCTTTGCCCTTCTTGTTGTTGATGCCGCCGCCGCGCCACAACTCCGCGCCAGTCTCCGCGTCGTGCCCGCTTAGCACGTCGCCGCCTGCGATGAGGATCTGCGTTTTTCCACCCTGCGTGTGCGGGATGGGCGTGCTGTAACTTTCCATGCTCTCCATGATCGAATCGCTCGGGCGGACGTGCTTCCAAAGCGTCTTGCCGCTCACCGGATCGAGCGCGAGCACGAAGCTCTCGCGGTCACCCGCATCGGCCTTGCCGAGGCCGGGGTAATCATTCGGAGCTGGCGTGCGCTGGAGCACCTGCACGTAGAGTTTTCCGGCGAAAAGCAGCGGGCTGCTGCCGTAGGTCCACATGATGGCGAACTTGCCGTGATCCTTCGCGAGATCGCGCATCCAGAGCTGCTTGCCGTCCATGTCGAAAGCCGCGAGCTGCCCCGTGCCCACGAACGCCCACACGGTCTTGCCGTCGGTGATTGGCGATGGCGAAGTCGAGTTGCCTTTTCCTTTATCGAGCATGCCGCCCGCGACATTTTGCTTCCACAGCACCTTGCCGTCCTTGCGGTTGATGCAGAGTAGCAGTTGTCCCTTCTGCGCATTTGGGCTCATCACAAATATGCGGTCGCCCCACACCACCGGCGTCGCGCCTGAAATGCCCGGCATATCCACGCTCCACTTCACGCCCTCCGTCTGGCTCCACTGCGCCGGCAGTTCTTTTTCCTCCGCAGTGCCGTTGAAATTCGGCCCGCGCCATTGCGGCCAGTTTCCGGCAGCGGCGGAGAATGAAAGTGCGAGTGTGAGTGTGGCTGTTAGTGCTTGGAGTTTCATGGGAAAAAAATTGACGGCGCTTGCCATACACAAACCACCAGCGCCTTGTCACCTTAGTCGCGTGTTAAAATGCGACTACTTCCCAGCCACCGCGACGGCCACGAGTTCGCCTGCAGTGTTTCGGCAGAAAATGCGACCGTTGGAGAGCGTGGGTTGCACCCAGCAGCGTCCGCTGAGGAGGTGCTGTCGGGCGAGTTCCTTGTAGCCGGTGGGCGATGGGTCGGCGAGGACGAGGTCCCCGGTTTCCGTAAAGATGAGCAATTTGTCGCCAGCGACGATGAGCGAACCGCCCTGCACTTCCTTCGTCTTCCATTTGAATTCGCCGCTGGCGAAATCAATGCAGGCGAGCGGGGCTTTCGGGTCCGCAGTGCCATCAATGCCATAGACGTGACCGCCGATGAGGACGGGTGAATTGAAATGCGAGCGCAGGTTTTTGCTAAACCACAACCTCTCCGCGCTGGTGCCAACGCGCAGGAATGCCGAGCCGTGATTGTAGCCAGCGGAGATGAGCACTTTGTCGCCGACCACGAGCGGGCTGGCGGCGTTCACGTCGTAGCTGGTTTCAAATGGATGACGCCACAGCTCGCGCCCGCTCTTCGCGTCGAGACCGATGGCGGCTTTCGCTTTGAAAAGCACCACGGTGCGCTGCGTGCCGATGTTTGCCACGATGGGCGATGCGTAGCCCGCGCCGTCGTCGCCGCTTTTCCAAACGAGCGCGCCGGTCTGTTTGTTGAGCGCCAACGTGCTCACGCCGGTGCCGCCGCAGTCGAGCAGCACATTCGCACCGTCAATCGTCGGCGAGCCGCAATAGCCCCACTCCGGGCGCTTGCCGCCGAAATCACGGACGAGGTGCTTTTCCCAAACGACCTTGCCGTCCGCCACATCCGAGCAAAACAAGGTGCCTTCGTTGCCGAGCATGAAGACGCGATCCCCATCGAGCGTCGGCGTCGCACGCGGCCCGCCCTCGAAGAGATTGTCGCCAATTTTCGCAGTCCAAGCGTAAGTCCAAAATGCTTTACCCGTCGCCGCGTCGAGGCAGTAGAGCGTTTCCTTCCCGTCCTTGTAGCCTGCGGAAAAAACACGCGCGCCCGCCGACGTGATCCCGCTCAGCCCGGTGCCGAGTTGCACGCGCCACAATTCGCCTTTCGCAAATCCCGCGACCTTTTCCGTGCTCGTTCCGTTTTGCTCCGGCCCGCGATAATGCAGCCAGTCGGCGGCGAATGTGGTGACGACGAGAGAGAGAAAGACAAAGGCGAGCTTCATGCCGGTGGAATAGTCGCGAAGAGCGAATCGGTCAACGCACTCCATCCCTTCCGGATAAACTAAGCTTGAAAGCACCAGCCCTTCTTTTAAGAAAACCTCCCGTTGACATCCCTCGCCAGTCGAGCTACCAAGCGCACCCTTTTTTTAACCGCAGCCGCTTTTTACATATGCCTACCACCGAAATTATCCTTACCGAGAAAGTCTATAACCTCGGAGCTGAAGCCGACGTCGTCAAAGTCAAAGCTGGCTACGCACGCAATTTTCTCATCCCGCAGGGCAAGGCTCTGGAAGTCACACCGACGACCCTTCGCCGCCTCAATATCCTCAAGGCAAAACGCGCCGAGCGCGAAGCCAAGGAGATGAACGATGCGCAGGAAGTCGCCCGTAAGATCAGCAAGATCAAACTCGAAATCGAACTCGAAACCGGCGAGACCGGCAAAGCGTTCGGCTCCGTCACGGCAGCCGACATCGCACAGAAACTTCAAGCGGCCCTCGGCGGCGGCATCGAAATCGATCGCCACAAGATCGAACTCGAACGCCCAATCAAAGACAGCGGCAAGCACGAAGTCGTCATCAAGCTTCACCACGACGTGAACGCCACGGTCGAAGTGAACATCACCGCCAAAGGCGCTGCACCAGCAGCGAAAGCGGACGGCGAAGCCGAGGGCGACAAAACTCCCGGCAGCTACAAGGCGAAAGCCAAGGCCAAGCACAAGACCGCGAAAACCGACAGCGCGGAGGCAAAGGAGTAACGCGCCATGGCCGAGGATTCCAAGAATCCAAGGCGAGACAGGAAGCCGGGAGAACAAACCGGCGCTGATTTAAAGTCGAAGATCAGTTATCTACCGGATATTCACCGGTTGCTCCCACAGTCGCCAGAGGCTGAACAGGGCGTATTGAGCAGCTTTCTGCTTTCGTCTCGCGAAGTAGGCTCGATGTGCGCGGAAAAGCAGATCAAGTCCGGGCACTTCCACATCCCCGCCCACGGCGAGGTGTATGGTATTTTGCTGGAGCTTTGGGACAAAGGCACGCCCATAGACTTCATCACGATCACCCAGCACCTCCGCGACCGGAACAAGCTGGACAGCGTCGGCGGCGCGGCATTCGTCTCATCACTTTTTACCTTCCTCCCGACAGCGGCAAACGCCGACTACTACCTCGGCATCCTCCAGGAAAAACACGTGCTCCGCGAAATCATCCGCGTCTGCACCGAATACGCCGCCCGCAGCTACGACGAACAGGACGAAGTCCCAATGCTGCTCGACAAAGTAGAGCAGGAGATTTTTGAAATCGCCAAGGATCGCTTCAAGGACAAGGCCGCTTCCATGAAGGACATGGTGATGAAAGCCATCGGCGACATCCAGCAACTCTACGAGCGCCGGGGGAAAATCACCGGCCTCGAAACCGGCTTCAAAGTCCTCGACCAAATGACCGACGGCCTGCACGGCGCAGAAATGATCGTCATCGCCGCCCGTCCCTCCATGGGCAAAACGGCGTTCGCCATGAACATCGCCGAGCACATCGCCCTCAACGTCGGCCAGCCCGTCGCATTCTTCTCCCTCGAAATGAGCGCGCAGCAGCTCGTCCAGCGCGTCCTTTGCTCCATCGCCCGCGTCAACCTCGGCAGCATCCGCAACGGCTTCCTCAGCGAACGCGACTTCCCAGCCATCACCGCCGCCGCCGCCAAACTCGCCGGGGCAAAAATCTTCATAGACGACAGCAGCGGCCTCTCCATCCTCGAACTCCGCGCCAAAGCCCGCCGCATGAAAGCCGAGCACAACATCGCGGCCATCTTCATTGACTACCTCCAGCTCCTCCGCAGCACCAGCAAGCGCGGCCAGGACAATCGCCAGCTCGAAATTTCCGAAATTAGCAACGGCCTCAAAGCCCTTTCCAAGGAACTGAACATCCCCGTCGTCGTCCTCGCACAGCTCAACCGTAACCCCGAATCCCGCACCGGCGAAAGCAAAGGCCGCCCGCGCCTCAGCGACCTTCGCGAATCCGGAAGCATCGAGCAGGACGCCGACCTCGTCGCCCTCCTCGTCCGCGAAGAATATTACGCCGAGAGCGACGACGACAAAGAAGCCGCCAAAGGCAAAGCCACCCTCATCATCGCCAAACAGCGCAACGGCCCCGTCGGCGACGTCCCCCTCACCTTCCTCAAAGAATTCACCCGCTTCGAAGACCGCGCCGACGAACCGGAGCCTGAGCGCTAGGAGGAGAAACAGATGAGCAGAATCATCTGCTATCGTGGACAAAGCGCAGGCAGCCTGCATCCAAGTTGTGAAACTCACATACAGAATGATCAACTAGCACCAGTCGAACGAGGGCAACCAAAAGCTCGTCACCTACAATGATTTCCTCTGTGCAGTTGTCGTAAATAAACCGCCTCCTTGTGGTTCTCGATGCCGATATTTAGGTTGGAAATTCCAATCTCTGAGCCGAAAGGAATGGAAAAAACCTCACTTACGAGGGCGTTCATATGGATCTGCTTGTAACGAAATGATGGCCAGCCTAGCGCTCCGCGGCATGGACTTTACCCTCGCCTAGATCGCAAAAAAGCCTGTGAAACAGGCTGGCTAACGCACCCCCAATACCCGCGATGAAACTTTGGTATATTGTTTTCCTACAGGATCAACATGCAGTCGCCGTAGCTGTAGAAGCGGTAGTGTTCGCGGATGGCTTCGGCGTAGGCGCGGTGGATGAAGTCGCGCCCGGCGAAGGCGCTGACGAGCATGAGGAGGGTGCTTTTGGGGAGGTGGAAGTTGGTGAGGAGGGCGTCCACGGCGCGCGGGGTGTAGGGCGGGTGGATGAAGATGTTGGTGCTGCTTTCGCAGGCGGCGAGGGGGCGTCCGAGGGTCTCCAGCACGCGGGCGGTGGTGGTGCCGACGGCGACGATGCGCTGGGCGGTGTTGATGGCGGTGGCGGTTTCGGCGCTGACGGCGAAGCGCTCGGAGTGCATGCGGTGATGGGTGATGTCGTCCACCTGCACGGGGCGGAAGGTGCCGACGCCGACGTGGAGGGTGAGGAAGGTGTGGGGGATTTGTGCGAGCAGTTCAGGGGTAAAATGCAGGCCGGCGGTGGGTGCGGCGACGGCTCCGGGCTGGCGGGCGAAGACGGTCTGGTAGCGCTCGGCGTCGGCGGGATCGGGGCGGCGGTCGAAGTAGTGGGGCAGGGGGATTTCGCCGTATTTTTCCAAATCCACGGGTGCGTCGAAGGCGACGATGC
>JBEIQV010000073.1:0-12250 GCA_040376335.1 Verrucomicrobiia bacterium
TCTTGCCGCAGCCATCGTGCTTTGCACCAAGGTGGATGAATTCAAGGGCGCATTCAACGACCTGAACATCCCACCAAACAAGGACAACAAAATCCCTGCAATAGATGCCGGAACCATGGACAAAGCCATGACGGCGGTTGATGCGCCAGCACTATGGGATGCTGGAAAAAGCAAGGAAGCCGGGTCGCTTTTCGTCAGCAAAAAATACGTCCTCAAAGACGGCGCACTCGTCAAGCCGATGAACTGGACGTTTAATCCACCAATCCCCAACGCGTGGCTGGAGAAATACGGCTTTGATTATCTGAATCCCTCCGTGTTGGACGAAGACTCGGACAAGGACGGTTTTTCCAACAAATTGGAATTTTTCGGAATTGATGTTCAATCCCACCTCGACATGGCGGGGCAGCCTGTTTTTGGCAAAGACGGCAAGCCACTCGTAGATGATTCGACTGACCCGACCGATCCAAAATCGCACCCGCCGTATCACACCCGTTTGGCACTCAAAAAGGTCAACATGATCGCCTTCCGTCTGCGCTTGATGTCCTACGACGCAAACAAAGCAGGAGTAGTGGACACTGTGCAAATCAACACCATCGACCGTGGAAATAGATCCATGTTCGTCCCGCTCGGCGAAATCATCCCTGGCACCAAATTTAAAACGGTGAGTTTCGCGAAAAAAGAAGTGCCCGATGTGGACAATACGAAAAAAGACGTTTCGGAACTCACAATCATCAACACTGAAACCAACGAAAAGCTCATGCTTGTGCTCAGCGTGGTGCGCGATTCACCCGAAAGTAATGTTGACCTTACCTATCATTGGGTCGGTTCGGACGGGCAAAAAACACCCGACATCATGACATTGCAGAAAGGTGCCACATTCAGACTTCCCCCCGAGAACGACAAAATCTATAAGGTCATTGACATCAAAGCGCCCGATCAGCAAAACGGCCAGCTTGGCGAAGTGAAAATACAGATCCCCAATGGGGAAACGATTATTTTGCACGCCACCAAATAGCCCGCCTAGCCAGACATCCTTTCACCACACCGCCAACTCAACCCACTTTAAACAGAAACCAAAATACACACGCCCATGACACGGCCGCCACTTGCAGCACCCATCGCCTCTCTCCTCATCGCCAGCTTTTTGCTGCCACCCAACATCGTGCAAGGGCAGGAACTCTCCGGCGAAAGTGTTGAAGCCGCATCCGCGCGCACACTCGCGCGCCTCCAGCAGCGCGAGCAACTCGGCAGGGAGGAAACAGCAAAAGGTCAGGAAGCTCTGGACAAGAAGGATTACGAAGATGCCTTCGCTCATTTCAAAAATGCCTGCGAAGCGATCATTATAGCGCCAGCCACAAGCTACAGCCGTCGCTCCGCCGTCAACGGACTTACTACGGCCGGTCGCAAACTCGCAGAGCAGCGCGTTACCGAAGGCTACTACGCCAGCGCGGTGCAGGCACTCCAGGTTGTCCTCACGCACAACCCTGACGACAGCGGAACTCTCAAGCTCCTCGCGAACATCGAGGCACCCGATTACTTCAACAAGAAGATGACCCCCGTTCACCGTGAGAATATCGAGAAGGTGAAGTCTCTCTTCATTGCGGCAGATCAATACAAGCAACTCGGTCGCTACGAACTCGCGCTGCAAAAATACGAGGAAATCCTCAACATTGACCCGAACAACTCTGCCGCCCGTCAGGGTCGTGGCGAAGTTTATCAGCTCAAAGATCGTCCCGCCATTGATGCCTACAACGCCACACGCTCGCAGGCCATGTATGAAGTGAGCAAGGAGTGGGAGCGTCCTTATCGCCGCTTTGACCGCAAATCGGTTGTGCGTAATACCGAAGGGAAAAGCAGCGCACCCAGCACGGTTGCCATCACCCGCAAGCTGAATGGTATCGTCCTGCCGAGAGTGGACTTCAAGGAATCCACCGTCCGCGAAGCGATCGACTTTCTCGTCAAAAAATCCAAGGATCTCGATCCGGAAAGCGTGGGCGTCAACATCGTCCTCAAGCTGGACGAGCAAGGCGGCACCGTCGCCCCTCCTCCCGCAGCAGGACCTGCTGCGGGTCTCGGAATTCCCGGTTTGGATCCGGCAGTCGCACCCGTAGCTCAGGCTGCACCAGTGGTCACTGGCGGCGCAGGCACCCGCGTTACGCTTACCCTCAACAACGTCCCGCTCATCGAGGTCGTCAAATACATCACCAACCTCGCCAACTTGAAATACAAGATCGAGCCGTTCGCCGTCTCAATTGTCCCGCTCGGCACGGATACCTCAGAGATGTTCATCAAGGAATGGAAGGTATCTCCCATCATGTTCCGCGAAGCAATGAATGCTGGAGGTGCCGCGGGACTCGGTGCGGATCCCGCCGCTTCTACCGATCCGAATGCTTCATCTCTTGCCGGCAACTCAACGGCAAAAGATTTTCTTGCCCAGCGCGGTGTGACTTTTGGCGCAGGAGCTTTTGCCATGTATAGTCCGGCTAGTTCCACGCTTGTTGTAAAGAACACCTCCGAGCAACTGGATCTTGTCGAGCGCGTCGTCGAAATCCAAGGGGAGTCCACTGCGGTCAAGCAAATCGAAATTCAGGCGAAGTTCGTTGAAATCACCCAGAACAACCTCAAGGAACTCAGCTTTGACTGGCTGCTTGGGCAGGCGAATCTTCCCGGCTCTAGCAACTACCCACTCTTTTTCGGCGGAGGAAATGGAGCACCTGCATCCACTGACTTCACATTCAACAATGGTGGAGCCCCTGTCGGCGGGTCTCCGGTGACCGCTGGCAATCGCAGCGGCAACCTCGCCATTAGCGCCAGTGCAATTGATGCCCTGCTATTTGGCGCTGGTGGCACTTCCAGACTTGCGCCCGGCATCTTCTCGGTGGCGGGAGTCGGCACGGATCCTACCTTTCAGGTGATGATGCGCGCCGTCGATCAAAAGAAGGGAGTGGATTTGCTCTCATCTCCTCGCGTCACTACGAAGAGCGGCAACCGCGCCGTCATCGAAATTATTCGTGAGTTCCGTTATGCCACTGAGTTTCAGGCTCCCCAAATTCCACAACAGGTTGGAAATCAAAACCAAGGTTTTCTTGGTGGCGGTGGTGGCGGCTTTCTCGGCGGCGGCGGCAACGGCAGCTTCCCCGTTACTCCGACCACACCAACCGCTTTCGAGACCCGCAACGTCGGCGTGACACTCGAAGTTGAACCCGTTATTGGGCCGGATGGATACACCATTGATATGCAGCTTGCGCCGCAGGTCACAGAGTTTGAAGGCTTCATCAACTACGGCAGCCCGATTCAAAGCCAGTCCACCAATCCGATCACGGGGCAGACGACGACCAACGTCATCACGCCCAACGTCATCAACCAGCCTATCTTTAGCACGCGGAAGGTGACCACGAATGTCAGCGTATATGATGGTGCTACGGTTGTCTTGGGCGGTCTCGTCCGGGAAGACATTCAGAAGGTGGAGGATAAAACCCCAATCATCGGCGACATCCCGCTTCTCGGCCGCTTGTTCCGCTCGAATGTGGACTCACACATCAAGCGCAACCTCGTGATTTTTGTCACCGCCCGCATCGTGAATGCAGAGGGGCAGCCCATCGTGAACGACGACGAGAAAGAGGAGAAAGTGGACGAATTGCCACTGCCCGATATCACTCCTGGTGCATTGCCTGACATCAGCGGCTTTACGGGGAATACTCAAGGGTTTAAAAAGTAGCTGTGCCAGTCATCGGCCTCACGGGTGGCATCGCAACGGGTAAAAGCACTTTTGCTATTGCGCTGCTTCGGGAGTTGCCGATGGGGTATTTTGATTCAGACCGTTGCGTGCATGAACTGCTTGCGACGGATGATGCGACACGCGACTCCATAGTTGCCGCTTTTGGCCCCACCGTTTGCGGCCATGAAGGGCGACCTGATCGCACTGCGCTGAGAAACATCATTTTTAACAACGAGGAGCGACGCAGGACGCTCGAAAGCATCCTGCACCCAGCCGTCCGTGCGCAATGGACGGCCCTCGCCGACGAAGCCCGACGCCGGGAAACATGGTTGCTAGTGGACATCCCGCTGCTCTATGAAACCCGTGTCGAAAGTGAATTTGACCGCGTTATCGTGGTCGCCAGTTCAAAAAAAACGCAAATCGAACGCCTGACACACGAACGCAGGCTTGCGCCAGAGCTGGCAGAGAGGATAATCGCCGCCCAGTTCGACCTAGAGGCGAAGACAAAGAAAGCAGAACACGTAATTTGGAATGACAGCACCCGCCGAAACCTTGACGGACAAGCCCGACTCCTTGCCGATTGGCTCCGAGTCCGCTACTCCTGAACCCATCGCACCTGCGAGCGAAGCACCCGCTTTTCCCGCAGAAAATCCACCTGCCGCCGCCGCAGAACAGTCTATACCCGCGGCAGAAAAATCTGACGTGGAAGCAGTATCGACTGCGGAGGTGATTCCGGTTTCAGCAGAAAATTCGATGCCAGCAGAAACAGCTAAACAACCGGAGCCAGCGCCTATTCCGCCGGAGTTGCAGCCTCGCGACTTGTGGATTGATGAACTTCACTCTCTCACCGTCCTCGAACTCCACGAGCGGCTCGAAAAACTCCGAGTCCGCATCAACCCCGAAAAGAACCGCCACCTCCTCGTGTGCGATCTCATTCGTGCCTATCACTCACTCGGTTTCCGTCTGCTGGCAGAGGGTGTCACGGAGTTCATCACGAACGATGGCTGTGGATACGTTCGCTTCCCGCGTTACAGCTTCCGTCCGGGGCCGCAGGATCCATTCATCCCCTTCCAAATTGCCCGCCGCTTAAGAATTCGCGGAGGCCATTTGGTCACCGTTCGCTTCCGTCCGCCCGGACACAAGGACAAGCACATGATGCTTGAGGAAGTCCTTACCATCGAAGGCATCCCGTTCAACGAATGGCAGCCGCCGAAAGATTTCGACACACTCACCGCACGCTTCCCCGATGCCCGCATTCGTCTCGAAGGCGAGGGCGGCAGCAACGTCACCGCGCGGGCTGTGGATCTCATCGCGCCCATCGGTCGCGGCCAGCGCGGCCTGCTCGTCGCATCGCCGCGCGCGGGCAAGACGATCGTGATGAAGGAACTCGCCAAGGCCGCGCTCGCAAACAACCCCGGCCTGCATGTCATCATGCTGCTCGTGGATGAGCGTCCCGAGGAAGTCACCGATCTCATGCGCAGCGTTCGTGGAGCGGAAATTTACAGCTCCACTTTCGACGAGCCGAGCATCCGCCACATCCAGGTCGCGGATATTGTTGCCGACCGTGCCAAGCGCCTCGTCGAGCAGGGCAAGCACGTCCTCATCTTCCTCGATTCCATCACCCGCCTCTCGCGCGGCTACAACAACGCACAGCCCGGCAAAGGCCGTATCATGACCGGCGGTCTCGACACCAAGGCGCTCGTAAAACCGAAAAAGTTTTTCGGTAGCGCGCGCAATACCGAGGAAGCCGGCAGTCTCACCATCCTCGCCACCGCGCTCGTGGATACCCACAGCCGCATGGATGACATCATCTTCGAGGAATACAAAGGCACCGGCAACATGGAGGTGAAACTGGATCGCTTCCTCTCCGAGCGCCGCATTTTCCCGGCGATAGACCTTCTGCAAAGCGCCACCCGTCGCGACGAACTCCTCTATCATCCCGACGAGTATCACCGCATCACAGTCCTTCGCCGCCAGCTCGCAGCACTGCCAGCACTCGAAGCGACCGAAGTCCTCATCCACGCGCTCAAGGCAACCACCAGCAACGCCTCGTTGCTCATGGGAGGGCTCCGCGGTTGAAACTCGAAATCACCCACGTGACCGATTTTAGTTTTTCCAAATGGTCCCGTTGACCGATACCGCCAACGGTCTAGCTGCCGTGCTGCCCGCCATCGCAGCGCAGCCGCGCATCGCCGTGGATACCGAGGCCGACTCGCTCCACTGCTATTTCGAAAAACTCTGCCTCATTCAAATCACCGTTCCGGGGCATGACTTCCTCATTGATCCGCTCGCTGGCTTCGACCTCACGCCGCTTTGGGAATCATGGTCGGGGAAAGAACTCATCTTCCACGGCGCAGACTACGATCTCCGTCTGCTCCGCCGCACCGGCTGCCCAAGACCCGCACGCATTTTCGACACGATGATCGCCGCACGGCTCTGCGGGCTGAAAGAATTCAGCTACGCGGCGCTGATGGAAAAATACTTCCAGCTTCCCATCGCCAAGGCATCGCAAAAAGCAAACTGGGCGCGCCGTCCGCTTTCGCCGCAGATGATGGAATACGCAGTCAACGACACGCGTCACCTCGCCGGGCTCGCCGACATTTTGAGCGCTGAACTGGACCGACAAAATCGCCGCGTGTGGTTTGACCAGCTTTGCGACCGCGCCATTCGCTCCGCTGAAGTGGACAAGGAAATTGACCCCGACCAGCTCTGGCGTGTCCCCGGCAGTGGACACCTTCGCGGGCGCGCAGCGGCAATCTTCCGCGAACTGTGGAAATGGCGCGATGAAGAAGCCCGCCGCCTCGACAAGCCCACATTTCACATCTGCAACAGCGACCTCCTCGTGCAAGCGGCAGTCGCTTTTGACGCGGGCGAAACTTTTGAAATCCGCCACCTGCGCGGACCACGCGAAGCAAAGTATTTTGCAGCAGCCCAACGCGGAGTCGAGCTGCCCGAATCCGAGTGGCCGAAATTTGTCCGAGCGCCGCGCCTCCGCCCGACCACAGCGCAGTTGAAACGTTTCGATGAGCTGAAGAGCCTCCGCGACAAAGCCGCCGCAGAGCATCAACTCGATCCCTCGCTCATCGCGCCAAAAGCCACCCTGGAAGGCCTGGCATTCCGCCCGGAGGAGACTCAGGCAAAACTATTGCCCTGGCAGCGCGAGTTGATGGGCATTTAGGAAACGCTGAATTTGTCGTCGGCGTTGTAGTGTCTTGGAACGTGTGGATATCAAAGCTGGTGAGGAGTTGTGTAAAGTTTAGGTAAAAGTGCGGGGCTTTCGCGTGTTGGTGGAGTTAATGAGACGTGCGCCGCTTTGGGCGGTGTTCGATTTTCAAACCACGAAGCTCTTTCTCGGAAAAAACAGAGTCAAACAACACACCACATCATGAAAAAACACATCATCATCGTTGCCGTCACCATTGGCGCATTCACATCAAGTCTCTTTGCGCAAGGTCGCGGCCCCGGCGGTGGAGGCCCCGGCGGCGGACGCGGCCCAGGAGGTCCGCCTCCGAACGGCGGTCCGGGCGGACAGCAAGGTGGCGGCCCCGGTGGGCAGCAAGGCGGAGGTCAAGGAGGTCAAGGAGGTCAGCAGGGAGGTCTCGGCGTGCAACGGCCCAAGAGTCCGATTATCGAAGCGCTCGATTTGAACCACAACGGCATCATTGAGGCCGACGAAATTTTCAAGGCAAGCGAGTCACTCAAGAAACTCGACAAGAACGGCGACGGTAAACTCAGCGAGGATGAAATCCGTCCGCCGCGCCAGAATGGTCAGGGTGGACCCGCCGGGCAAGGTCAAGGCGGCGCGGGAGGAGGACAGGGAGGCCCCGGTGGAAAACCTCCTGGTGGAAAGCCTCCCGGCGGTCCGCAAGGCGGCGGACAGAACGGCGACGCGACGCGCCCTGAGCCTCCGCCACTCGAACAATAATATACGCTCTCGTAAGGAGGGAGCAGCGTCCGCGAGGGCGCTGCTCTTTGCTTGCGGGGGGTTACAGTTCGCAAGATTTGGAAGGACGTCTTTACGCTGACAAAATGAACTCACCCCTTCGTCGGAAAAACTTCATCGCATTGATCGCATTTGCTGCCATGAGCGCGATAGCGATTGCTCATCCCAGTCACATCGAAGACGCATCGCTCGGAACAGCGCCCGCGTTTTTCCTCGCGCAAGCTGGGCCGGCGACTGGGCGCACTCCCCGCGCTGCATCGCCTGCGGACGGAGCGGTGAAGAACGAGGTGAGCATCACCATCGAAGGCGATTACCGCCTCATCAAATCCAACGGCTGGCCCGACCACGCGCCCGGTGCATTTCCGCGACGCGGCAACCCGAACACCGCCACACCGCAGAGCTACACGTTTCGCGTTCCGCTCAAGCCAGACGTCGCAGTCACTCCTACGTTTGGCGGCGGCTGGTGGTGGGGAGTCGCGCTGAACGGCGTCCCTTTCGAGCCGGGCACCGGCGAGACATGGAACAACGACCCGCGCTCCGGCTGGCGCTATGAAGCTGCGACCGGCTTCCTCAATCTCGGCCTCGATGAGCACAACGCCCACGTCCAGCCCACCGGTGCCTATCATTACCATGCGCTGCCCACCGGCCTCGTTGCGCGGCTCGGTGGCGATGGAAAAAAGATGCTTCTCATCGGTTGGGCGGCGGATGGCTTCCCGCTCTACACGAGTCAAGCCCATGCCGACGCGAGGGACACGAAGAGCGCGCTCCGCAAAATGAAATCCAGTTACCGCCTGAAAAAGGGCGCGCGCCCCGCGCAGGAAAACGGCCCCGGCGGAAACTACGACGGGCGGTTCACGCAAGACTTCGAGTTCGTCAAAGACAGCGGCGACCTCGACGAAAACAACGGTCGCACCGGTGTTACTCCCGAATTTCCAGACGGCACCTACTATTACTGCATTACCACCGAATTCCCCTTCATCCCGCGCCATTGGCACGGCGTTCCTGATCGCAGCTTTTCCAAAGGTGATCGACCACCCGGCGGCCCCAGTCGCCCAGCGCTTGATGCCCTCGATCTAAACAAAGACGGCATCATAGACTCCGACGAAATCACCAAAGCCCCGCAAAGCCTCAAAGCACTCGACAAAAACACAGACGGGAAAATTACCCCCGATGAATACCGCAGTATGCCTCCTTTTGGCATGTGAGCACCGCGTCTGCCTTTAATTGTGACTCCGCCTATGCGTGCGATGCCTTCTTCTGCCCTCGCGCTCGGGCAGTGGAGCGCAGTCTTTCAAAAACAATGGCACCAGCGCGCCCCCAAACTCACACCAGCATAGATGTAGAGCCATTGCTCAGGAAACGGTTTGATGTGTAAGGCAGCTAATCCTAGGCCCACCGTGCAGCCGAGGAATAAGTTAATGAAAAACACCTTCTTGAAATCGTTCCTCCGCATCCCCAGCAGCGTGGGGATGAAATACACGAGCAGACCACCGATGATCATGAGCGGCAGTTTGAAATCCTCCCAGATGCTCACTGCATCATCATGCTTTGCAGGTGTTTCAAGTTCCACTTCACGCTTTTCCTTTCCGCTATTGAGGGAACGCACCCTTGATATTAACGAATTGTGCAGTTCTCTCTCATCCTGTGTATCTGGGCTCACATTCAGGAGTGAATGTGGGGTGTTCCCTTCCGTGTCTTCCTTGTCCTTCGCGGGCTTTTGTTTTGGACCAGTGCTGCCAAGTGCCCTGTTCGCAGGCGCGGCTTCATGTGCAGCCTGAGGAGTTGGCTTTTCAGTATTGCCAGAATCCAATGCAGATGCCGGAGTCAGCGAAAGAATGCAGGTGACGAGTGACCAGCGCAGCAAAGAAAGCACTGCTAGAGATATGGAGGAACGTGAGCTAGTGATGGTTCGTGGGAGCACGGCAGGGAGTTTGATCTATCAGTATCAAAATGGCTCCGGGGGTAGGATTTGAACCTACGACCAGTCGATTAACAGTCGACCGCTCTACCACTGAGCTACCCCGGAATCGCGGATGCGAGGGCGCGCAAAATAGGTGTGGCGCTCACTACGGCAAGATTTTTTTACAGCGATGTGCTGTTTATGCAGCGAAATGTGGTGGCGAAGGCTGTGTTCTTGACGCCTTCGCGTGTGCTCCTACTCTGCGCGCTCTTTTTCACTCTTAGAAAATCACGACCATGAATCTCAATACATCCGCTCTTTCCCGCGCCGCCAACGAAGCCCGCGGCCTCGCCATGGACGCCGTCCACGCCTGCAACTCCGGCCATCTGGGCCTGCCGCTCGGTTGTGCGGAAATTGGTGCGGTGCTTTATGGTCACGCGCTTTCGCATAATCCCGCCGACCCGAAATGGCTGAACCGCGACCGCTTCATCCTCAGCGCGGGGCACGGCTCGATGTTCCTCTACGGCTGGCTGCATCTTAGCGGCTACGCGAGCGTGGATCATGAGCAGGTGAAAAAATTCCGTGCTCTCCATTCGCGCACGCCTGGGCATCCGGAGTTTCACGAGACTGCGGGAGTCGAGGCGACGACCGGGCCGCTGGGGCAGGGGATTAGCAACGCGGTCGGCTATGCGGTTTCGCAAAAAATGGCAGCCGCCAAATTCAACACGAGCGCGCACACGATTCTCGACAACCACATCGTGGCGCTTGCGGGCGACGGCTGTATGCAGGAAGGCGTGGCGATGGAGGCGGCGGGGTTTGCGGGGCACTTCAAGCTCGATAACCTGATTTTGATTTATGATTCCAACGACGTGACGCTCGACGCGATGGCAAACGCGTCGCAAAGCGAAGACGCGGCGAAGCGTTTCGAGGCCATCGAGTGGAATGTGCAGACGGTGGACGGACACGACATGGCGGCATTCCTCGCGGCGTTTGAGAAAGCGAAGGCAGCCACGGGTAAACCGCAACTCATCATCGCCAAGACGCTCATCGGAAAAGGCATCCCCGAGGTCGCCGGAACCGCGAAAGCGCACGGCGAGGGTGGTACGAAATTCATCGAGGGCGCGCGCAAGGCGCTCGGACTGCCGGAGAGCGAACACTTCTTCGTAAGCACAGAGACGCGCGCTTATTTCGCCGAGCACGCCAAGTCGCTCGCTGCAAAATACGCGGCGTGGAAGACGACCTTTGCCGCGTGGCAGCAGGCGAATCCCGAACTCGCAAAACAGCTCGACGCGCAGGTCCCTGCTGACTTGCTCAGCAAAATCCCCGCATTTCCAGCCGATGCAAAAATCGCCACACGCAAAGCGGGCAGCGACGTGCTCCAACCCGTTGCCGACGCGGTTCCGAATCTCATCGGCGGCAGCGCCGACCTTTACGGCTCCACGCTGAACTACATCAATTCGAGCAAGGACTTCACCCCCGCAAACTGGAGCGGTCGCAACATCCGCTTCGGCATCCGCGAACATGGTATGTGCGGCATCATGAACGGCATCGCCTACGACGGCATCTTCCGCGCAAGCGGTGCGACATTCCTCGTATTCGCCGACTACTGCCGCGGCAGCATTCGCCTCGCGGCGTTGAGCGGGCTCGGCACGATCTACATTTTCACGCACGACAGCGTCGGCGTCGGCGAAGATGGTCCAACGCATCAGCCCGTGGAAACCGTCAGCGGCCTGCGCGTCATTCCAAATCTCGACGTCATCCGTCCCGCCGATCCCGAGGAGACAGCCGGTGCTTTCGCCGCCGCACTGCAACGCAACAATGGCCCGACACTCCTCGCGCTCACACGGCAGGTCGTCCCGATGCTCAACGAAGCCAGTGTGCAGACCCGCCGCGAAGGTGTGTTCAAAGGCGGCTACATTTTGGTGAAGGAAACTGGTGCTTTGAAAACGATCCTCCTCGCCGCCGGTAGTGAAGTGCAGCACGCCCTCGCCGCTGCCAAAACACTCGGCGAAGGCGTCCGCGTTGTCAGCGTTCCAAGCTTCTATCGTTTCGACCAACAGCCGCAGAGCTACCGCGACGAAGTGCTCCCGCCTTCGTGCCGCAAGCGCGTCGCCATCGAGGCGGGCGTCTCCGCGCTCTGGTGGAAATACGTGGGACTCGACGGCAAAGTCATCGGTATTGATCGCTTCGGCATCAGCGCCCCCGGCAATAAAGTTATGGAAATCCTCGGCATGACCTCTCAGTCCGTCGTGGATGCCGCGAAGTCGTTGTAATTTTCAGGAGCAGTTCGGCAATGCATCTGGCTGTTCACTACACGCCACCCTATGCAGTAGCTGCTGCAGTAATTTTGCTGGTTGGGTTTTTATTCGGCTGCGTGAGTAGCAACATCCTTAATCGTCGCCGTCGAGAGCGACAGCGTGAACTGATCGAGAAGGCAGAGAAAGATTCCAGCAGTCGGTGAAACGTTGCTCGCGTAGCTATTGGGGGAGCGTGAGTTCGAGTTGGTTTTCCTGCGCGAGCGCCCAGGCTTCGATGCCGCGTCGGCGCAAGTCTGCTGCAAATTCCGCTGCAAAGCCATGCACTGTGAGAACGCGCTTCGGCTGCACGAGTTCGACATAGCGCAGCAACTCGTCGTAGTCCGCGTGGTCGCTCAGCGGAAACGCCGCGTCGCAGCCGTAGCGATAGGTCA
>JBEIQV010000035.1:0-17156 GCA_040376335.1 Verrucomicrobiia bacterium
AGCCACCACCACCATCAGCGCGGGCGTGGTCGTCGGTGCGACGCAGATTTGGAACATCGCCAACGGGAAACAACTGACCATGAGCGGAGTCCTTGCGGGAGCCAATGGCAGCAACTTGCAACTCGCCAGCACGAATGGGCTCACCATCGCAGGTGGCGGCACATTGCTGCTTTTCGGCGCAAACACCTACAGCGGCGCAATCACCGTGGATAACGCTACGGTGGGGACGACACTCAAACTCGGTGCCACCGGTTCGCTGGGTGCGGGCACCGGATCGGCGCTCAATGTTTCATCCTTAACGGTGAAGGGCACCGGTGCGGCATTGGATTTGAATGGAATCACGCTCAACGCGCATACTCAGTTATTCACGCGTAATTTGTTCCTGAACGGCACTGGTATCGCCAGCGCGGGTGCATTGACCAATAGCACAAACACCGCGTCAACTTACACAGGTTTGGTTACGTTGGGTAGTGCCAGCAGCATCGTTGGCGGCATTGGTGCAAACACAACTGGAAACATTATTCTCAACAACGTGGGCGCTATCAGCGGTCAGGGATTGGCTTTGACGCTGGATGGCGTGGGCACTGGTAATCGGATTGATAGTATCATCGGCACAGGCTCCGGCTCGCTGACAAAAAACGGGGTAGGAACATGGATTCTCACTGGTGCAAATACCTATACGGGCACGACCACAATTAACGCTGGCAACTTGCAGATTGGCAATGCTGGTTTGACGGGATCACTAGCAACGAATGGTTCAATCATAAACAACGCCAATCTGGCTTTCAATCGAACCAATATCACCACTCAGGGCACGGACTTTAGCAGTGTCATTAGCGGGACAGGTGCCGTCATACAGAACGGTTCCAGCTTTTTGACTCTCAACGGTGCGAATACCTACTTGGGCAACACTGTAGTGAACGCTGGGACGCTCAATCTGGGTGGAACCAAAGCCATTAGCACAGGCACTCTGGTTATCAATGCAGGCAGGATTAACAGTGTAGTTCCGAATCTCGTCAACGAAAACAACAACGCTCAAATCTGGAACGGAAACTTTGGCTTTACCGGTGCCAATAGCCTGAACATCGGCACCGGCGCGGTATCGCTGGGCACGGCGGCGGGCACGAGCCGGATAGTCACCATTACGGCAAATACCTTAACGGTGGGCGGCGCGATCAGCAACGGCACCACGGCCAACTCGATTACGAAGGCTGGTGCGGGCACGCTGATACTCGGGGGAAACAGCGACTACACGGGCGCGACGCTCGTCAGTGCCGGCACGTTGCTGGTGAATGGCAGCCTCAATGCGGCCAGCGCGGTGACTGTTACCAATGCCACCGACAACACGACAGCGGTTCTTGGCGGAACCGGCACTATCAATGGTTTAGTCACCCTCAGCCCTACCGCAGCCACGAATCGCATCAACGAAATTACCGCCGCAGGCATCGGCAGCTATGGCACGCTCACCCTTGGCGGAGGACTGTCCTTCGGAACAGGTTCTATTGGCTATTTCGACATCATGGATTTCGCCACCCGGGACTTCCTGAGCGTCACGGGCAATATCACGGCATCCAGCGGAACAATCATTCAGGTATCCACCGGGCTTGCCCCCAATACATATCCCCTGATCGGCTACACCGGCTCAGCGTCGCCGATTGGCAACTTCAGCTTGCAAACTCTTGCAGGAGTGGTCGCGCCGACAGGGTATTTCCTCACCTATGCGGCTAATCAACTCAATCTGGTGGTCGCAGCCAGCCCTGTTTGGAATGGCGGCGGCGGTGATGACAACTGGACCAGCAGTTCGAACTGGGAGACGCCAGTCACTGGCACTGAAATCCTGCACTTTGCAGGCTCCACACGCACCACGCCGAACAACAATTTTGCTTCCGGAACGATATTTTCCGACATCGTATTCGATGCGGGTGCCGCCTCATTCACCGTTGGTGGAAATTCCATCAACTTGGCGGGTGACATCATCAACAATTCATCCAATCCGCAGACCGTCAACATGCCGCTGGCGCTGTCACGCGCGGTCGGGACGCTCGTCAACGCCAGCACCAATAATATCACGCTCGGCGGTTCAATCAGCGACGGAGCTAGTCCGGGTAAATTGATCAAGATAGGTTCCGGAACGGCAACCCTTACCGCCGTGAACTCATACACAGGTGGCAGCACGGTGAATGCTGGCACACTGACAGTTTCAGGCGCTGGCACGTTTGGGGCGAATAATGCGCCACTGACTGTGGACGGCGCGACAGCAGTTGTGGATCTGGCCGGGACACCACAAACGGTAGGCGTGGTCGCTTTGAAAAACGGGGGGCAGATTACCAACGGCACCCTCACCGGTTCCAGTTATTCGCTATCGAGCGGATCGATCGGTGCGATTCTCGCAGGTGCGGCACCGCTTTCAAAAATCACTTCCGGCACCGTGACCCTTAATGCTGCGAACACGTTCAACGGCACCACGACAATCTCAGCAGGCACCATCAACCTCGGGCATAATCAAGCTCTGCAAAACAGCCCGGTCGAGGTCGTATCCAGTAACGCGCTGGCATTTGCAGCCGGTGTTACTGCTCCGGCGCTGCCTTCCCTCACCGGCAGCGGCAGCTTTGCACTGACGACGACTGCCTCTGAACCTGCCATCTTGAAAGTGGGAAGCAACGGAGCGAGCACTTCCTACAGCGGGATCATGAGCGGTGCCGGTGGTTTTACTAAAGAAGGCAACGGGACTCTGACGCTGAGCGCCGCCACGCCCCATACTTACCTCGGCCCTACGACGATTTCTGCCGGCACGCTGAAGCTGCAAGGTTTGCCCGTTGGAAACGGGCTGAGGGAAACCATCTTTAACACGCCGGGGACGGCCGCCGACGCTCAGGGAAACATCGAAGCGTTTCGCACAAGGGCACTGAGTCTGACCGCCAGCGATGGCCAGGGCGTCCTGACGACAGCATTGCACTATCAGGATGACGCGGCTTTCGCTGCACGTGCCATCACCCTTGGTGCTGTCGGATTTGATGCCGGGGATTTGGCAGCTCTATGGACCACCGACTTCAGGCCTACGGAAAACGGCGCATGGGGATTCCGATTTGCTGCCGTTGATGACAATGCCTCCATGTGGATTGATACCGATGGCAACGGGACATTTGAAATTGCCAATCGTTTCGAGGCTCGCGGCTGCTGCGGAGACAGTGGAGACACTTTCACACCCGCACTGACGGCGGGGCAGACATACAAATTTGGCATTGTGATGAACGATACCCCCGGCGGTGCCGCATACCTTCAGACTGTGCAGTTCAAATCCCCGACCGGTGCATGGACAGATCTCAACCCCAGCAGTCCGGCGCAGAACGGCCTCTGGAATGCGATTACCGGCGCACCGCTTTCCAATCTGCTGCCCGTCACCACTGCGCTCAGCATTGCCTCGAGCGCGACATTCGACATGGGCGGTGCCAATCAGCAGGTTGCTTCTCTTTCAGGTCTTGCAGGCGCGAGTGTGACCAATAGCGGAACGAATGACACCGTGCTGACGGTGAGCGGTTCCGCATCCACCACATTTGGCGGCATCATCAGCGATGGGGCGACCAAAAAAGTGAGTCTGGTCAAAGGTGGCGCCGGCACGCTTGTGCTCACCGGGGTGAATACCTTTACCGGCCCGGTCACGCTGAGCGCAGGCACACTCAGCATGGGAGCCGATGCGAATCTCGGCAGTGGAGGCGCACTGATTTTTGACGGAGGCACGTTGAAAGTCACCGGCACTGATTTCAATAATTTCGGCACGCATACGGCCATGTTCAACCTGGACAAAAACGTCGGCTTCGACATCGCGAATGCGGCGAACAACTTCATCGTTAACCAGCCATTGAATCAGGGGACTGGCGGACTGACGAAAGCCGGGGCAGGAACTCTCACCCTCGGCGGACCGAATAGCTACACCGGCACGACGCTCGTGAACGCTGGCACCCTCGTGGTGAACGGCACCATCTCCGGCAGCACGACGGTGAACAGTGGCGGCACGCTTTCTGGCAGCAACGGCACTTTGGGAAATGTCACCGTCGAGAGCGGCGGCGCATTCTCGCCTGGCAGCAACGAGAACCCGATCGGGAGCCTGACAGTGAACGGCGACCTTGAGCTGAAAGCATCCTCCAACTTCAACGTGCAGTTTGATACGGACGGGGGCTTCGTGGATGCGATCACAGTCAACGGCAACCTGACCATCGTCACTGGTGCAGTGTTCAACGTGAACGATATCGGCTCGGCACCCGACGGGTTCCTTAACTTCCCCAACGACATCATCACCTACAGCGGCACATGGAATGGAGGCACCTTCCTAGGCATGCAAGACGACAGCATCTTCACCAGCGAGGGAGTCGCCTATCTGATTTCCTACAACGACAATGATATCAATGGCCTCGGTCTTCACGCCGTCACATTAACGATAGTGCCCGAACCCGGAGCGGCAGTCTCACTGCTCGGCGGCCTCGGTCTGTTGCTCGGCGTGCGCAGGCGCAGGGCGTAGGCATGCGCCCAGCCATTACGGGGTTCGATATAGACGTGTTGGCATCTTCTTGCGCATCCGGGTCGAAGTGATGAGCGGGGCTCTATTTCGCCGCCGCTGCTGCACCATCCGGGAGTTTTCCCGACTGCCACGCCAGAAAGTGCCACTGACCATTGTCCTCACGCCAGACAGCAAGGAAGCTGAGCATCATTTCCAACTCGCCCTCGGCTCTCGCTACTTTGATGCGTGTGCGTCCGCTCATCAGCGCGATGCCCGGTGCGGGGAAGGAAAAATTCCGCTCCACATAATTCCACGCGACATACTTCAAACGACCTGCCGCGAGCGCATCCATGAAGGACGCCTTCGTGTCCTCGTTGCCGCTGGAGTGCGCGTAGCGGAGTTCATCGGAAAAAATGGTTGCGAGCTTCGTGCGGTCGCCTGCGAGGGTAGCGGCTACGCGAGCGTCATCTGCTGACTGCAAGGTTGCGTTGCGCGTTTCATCGGCGGCGCGGAGCGGGACGAATGCGATGGCGAAGACAGCCAGAAGTCGGAGCAGGATGGATTGCATGGCGGCGACGATGGCAGGATTGGCGGTGATGGGGAAATCATTCGCGCTGCGGGGGAATATCTACTTTTGCTCGTCACCATAAAGACGCACGGGAGCAACTTCGATGGAGCGCTCGCCGTCGCCGATCCAGATGGCTCCGTCCTGCATGGTGACTTGTAATTCCATGTTGCGCTGGGCCAGTGCGGAGAGTGCGCGGCTTTGCTCGGCGGGAATCTGCCAGACGGTGAGATTCTGGATGCGGGTGAGTTTCGACTCGATGGCTTTCCACCAAACATTCGTGCTGGAGGCGGAGCTGTAAACGCTGACGCGGCCCACGCGTGAAGAGACACGGAGCAGGCGTTTTTCGTCGGGCTGACCGACTTCGATCCAGTGTTCGATTTGGCCGGTGAGATCCTTTTGGCAGAGCGCCGGTTCGTCCACGTCCCACATATCCTTGGCGAAATCCAGAGCGCCGTGGTCATTGTTTGGCGGCACGTTCAGTGCGAAGGCGAGCAGACGGATGATCATGCGTTCGTCCGTCTCGGAAGGGTGGCGCGCGATGGTGAGCGCGTGGTCGCCGTAGATGCCGCGATCAATGTCCGAGATCTGGACGACTGCTTTGTAGATGATTGCTTTGAGAGCCATGGAGTTTGAGTGCGCGGGCGGGAGCCTTTGTCATCGCCGGAGCAAAGAAAACCAACTCCTTTGAGTGCTCACACCAAAATACATCATCGAGCGCGAAATCCCCGGAGCAGGAAAACTCACCGTCGAACAGTTGCAGAGAATTTCACAGAAGTCGTGCAGCGTCCTCCTCCAAAAACCCAGCGTTGCTACGCTCGCCGCCGCACGCTAACGCACGCAACACCCACGCCGATGAAACTGTTCCCAACCCTCCTTTTCACCCTCTGCCTGTTCGCTTCGGCGTTTGCTGCGGAGCGGCCGAACCTCATCTTCATCATGGCCGATGACCTCGGCTGGCGGGACATCGGGTGTTTTGGCAGCACGTTTCACCGGACGCCGAATCTCGACAAACTCGCGGCGCGGGGAGTGAAGTTCACACAGGCGTATGCGGCGAATCCGCTCTGTTCCCCGACGCGCAGCAGCGTGCTCACGGGCTTGTGGCCGGCGCGCACGGGCATCACGGCTCCGGTGTGTCATCTGCCGCAGGTTATTTTGGAAAAGGGCCTCGCGAAGTGGAATCCGAAGATGCGAGTGCTCCCGGCGGAGAGTGTCACGCGGTTGAAGACGGATTACGTCACGCTGCCGGAGGTGTTGCGGGAGGCGGGTTACAAGACGGGGCACTTTGGAAAATGGCATCTCGGCGCGGAGCCGTATTCGCCGTTGCAGCATAGCTTCGATGTGGACTGGCCGCACTATCCGGGGCCAGGACCGGCGGGGAGTTACATCACGCCGTGGAGGTATCCTGCCGCGCTGAAGGTCGAGGGTAAACCCGGCGAGCACATCGAGGACACGCTGTCCGGGCAGGTGGTAAAATTCATCCGCGAGAATAACGACCGCCCGTTCTTCGTGAACTACTGGCAGTTCAGCGTTCACTCGCCGTATGACGCCAAGGACGAACTCGTGGCGAAGTATCGCCAGCTCGCCGACCCGAATAACCCGCAGCGCAATCCCGTGTATGCCGCGATGGTCGAGAGCCTCGATGATGGCATCGGGCGCGTGATGGCCGCGCTGGAGGAAACCGGCCTGCTCGACAAAACCATCATCGTCTTCTTCTCCGACAACGGCGGTGTGAGCTGGGGCGGCAGAGACAGCGATGGAGGCCACAAGAGCGCCCGCTTTCAGGCCGACATGACCTCACCACCGACGAGCAACCTGCCTCTGCGCAATGGCAAGGCCAGCCTCTACGAAGGCGGTGTGCGCGAGCCGTGCATCGTCGTCTGGCCAGGCGTGACAAAGCCGGGCACGAGTATCGACACGCTCATCCAAAGCATCGACTGGATGCCCACGCTGCTCGACATGGCGGGCGTGCCTTTGCCGGCGAACGCGAAGCCCGATGGCGTGAGCCTCGCGCCTTTGCTCAAGGGCGGAAAACTGGAGCGCGACACCATCTTCTGCCACTTCCCGCACGACACACCCGCGAGCGGTCAGCATCCCGGCACCAGCGTGCGGCGTGGCGATTGGAAGCTCATCCGCCTCTTCGCGGGCAACGACGACGGCACCGACAAACTCGAACTCTACAACCTCGCCGACGACCTCGGCGAAACCCGCAACCTCGCCGACGGCAAACCCGACCTCGTGCGCGAACTGAATGTGCTCATCACCGGCTTCCTCAAGGACACCGACGCCGTGATTCCGAAACTGAATCCCGCCTTCAAAGCCGCACCCGCCAAGTCCGCCCCAGCGCCTGCACCCAGCATCGAATCCAAATAATCACCCGGTCACGAATTCCATCTTCAGGAAAACAAAACACCCTCCGCCGCGAGGTGCAGCGGAGGGTGTGGTTTATGGACAGTGTGCGCGCGGAATTTTCATTCACACGGCGGGAATTCCCGCTGATTTCGCGGCCTAACTGCCGGAGACCGTCACCGGAAGCACATCGCTGAACTGGTCGAACTGATCGTTGCCGTCGCGATAGATCGCCTTGAACTTCGTCACCACAAAGACTCACGGGAGCGACTTCGATGGAGCGGGTGCCGTCGCTGATCCAGACGGTGAGATTCTGGATGCGGGTGAGTTTCGACTCAATGGCTTTCCACCAAACGTTCGTGCTGGAGGCAAAGCTGTAAACACTGACGTCGTTGTTCGGCGGCACGTTCAGTGCGAAGGCAAGCAGGCGATGATCATGCGTTCGTCCGTCTCGGAAGGGTGGCGCGCGATTGTGAGCGCGTGGTCGCCGTAGATGCCGCGATCAATCTCCGAGATCTGGATGACTGCTTTGTGAGTGCGCGCGGTGGCCTTTGTCATTGCCGGAGCAAAGAAAACCAACTCCTTTGAGCGTCTATGCCAAAATACATCATCGAGCGCGAAATCCCTGGAGCCGGAAAACTCACCACTGCGGAGTTGCAGGGAATTTCACAGAAATCATGCAGCGTCCTGAGCGAACTCGGACCGCAAATCCAGTGGGTCGAGAGCTACGTGACGGACGACAAGGTTTACTGCGTTTATATCGCGCCGAACGAAGAACTGGTTCGCGAGCACGCGAAGCAGGGCGGCTTTCCGGCCAATCGCGTATCCGAGGTGAGGACGATCATTGATCCGACGACCTCGGAAGTCGGCTAGATTCATCGCAGCTACGTAGGCGCGGTTCTTTTAGAGCAAACGCAATTACGGCGTCGTGACTTTCACTCGCATGAATCTGCTCAGGGCGCTGTCAGCAGAAACTGGATCGCGTGCTTTGAGTAGTGAGGAGGTATCCGTCACAACGGTTGCGGGCAGCCATGTTTTTAGGTCGCCTGAGACTTCGATGCTCAGTGTTGCATCGGAGGGTGGGAGGAAGCGGGCGATGTTGAGAGTGAGATAGTGCTGGCCGTTAAAGGTTTCGAGCACGGGAGTGGTTGAGTCACTTGCGGAAGGAAACTGAGGAGAGAGGCCCAGCGCATACTCAATGAGATCGGGGATGCCGTCGCCATCGGAATCCAACGACGCAGTGACGGCGCCCACTTTGACGGAAATAATTCCGGCACTGCTGGAGTCAACATAGCCGCCTGCATCACTTGCGATGTAGGCGAAATTGTCGGGTCCGTTGTAGCCGGGCTCCGCAAAGTAAGTCGCTACGAGCCCATTTAGCGCGACGGAACCGTGATTTGGCTGCCTGCTGATCCGCACGGTCGAGCCGGTGCCGCTGGCGCGGAGAGTAAGCGATGCGCTTTGGTTTGCTGGGACCACGAGTGTTGCGTTGGCGACTGCTGGCGGAGTGCGGGTGCTTGCGTTGCTGCTGTTCACGCCGTTGTGGCACACGTAGCAGCTCACTTCCGTTCCGCGCGCGAATTTCTTGGTTCCGTATTTCGTGTTGAAACTGCGGTCGGTCGCAGCACGGGAAAGCACTGTGCCGCGATAGTCGGTGCCGTGACATGCCTGACACGTGGCAAGGCCGACAGCTCGCGCGGAATCGGCGTGGTTGTTTACCCAGTTTGAACTGATCGAGTGCATCCCATGCGGGCCGCCCGTGGTCGTTTTCGGCATCGTGGCATGGCATGCTGTGCATTCCATGAGAACTCCTACGTGGCCCTGGATTTGCACGCTCTGGACGTTGTCATTGCGATGGGCGGAGGGGAATTCGGCATGGGTGGAGCCGTGGCATGCTTCACATTGCAGTCCACCGTGCCCTTTGGAAAAGCGATAGAGCGATTTTCCGGGCGCAGGCGTATCGGGGTTCGTCGCGAAAAGGGTGCTGGCGGGGACGCGAAAGCTGCCTGTGGTATCGAAGGAACTTGTGTAGCGAATCTGGCCGTTGTTCTGCGTGGCACTGCCCGTATGACAAGTCTGGCAGCCGGGTTCGTCCAGCCATCCGGTGCGATTCAGTGCTCCCACTTGACTCATCGTGCCGTGGCAGCTCTGGCATTGCATGGACATGGATCCGTCCTGCGCCACTGCTGCTCCCATCGCACCGCGCAAGCAGCGCGTGGTGGAGCCGGGATGGCATTGGTAGCACGCGCTTCGGTTCGCGATATTATCCATCTTCAAGCCGTTGCTCGGATTGGTGACGTTGGCATGCTTCGCGTGCATCGAACGGGTAAGCGGATCAACGCCCGGCGCACCGGCGGTTCCGAGTGCTTCGGAAGCGTGACACTTGGCGCAAAGGATCGGGGTGTTCGTGAGAGTGACTGTCTTAAACAGCCCGTCTGCGCGAAATCCATTCGCTGCAAGCGCTGCTTGATACGCACTCTCTGTGAGATGTTTTTCGTCGTGAAGTCGCAGGATGTTTAAGCGGTAATCGCGCTTGGTAATCGGGTCGTTCACCCAGCCGCCAGCCGGTCTTGCCTCCGCGCCAGTTCCGGAGCCGTGGCACGCGCGGCAGTCCATTTCCCCGGATACGGGCAACACCACATCCGTTTTCGCGAGCACCGTGCCGACAGCATTTTTGGCGACGAGGCGCATCATCGGGTAGGCGTTTGCGCGACCGGCGTCATCAATCGGCGTGATGGGGATACCCACGCCCTCGAACCAATTGAAACCGGCGTTCCATGTCAGTGGCTGCGGCGTGTTCGCGATTCCTGGCATCGCGGTTCCTGCCAGTCCTGCATTCATTGGCAGCGTTGCGCCATACGCTGCTGGCAGGTAGTCCCAAAAGTTCGTCTTGCCTGCGGATGTGCGGTTGATTGAGCCGTCAAGATCAGCGACCGCCTCGTAAGACAGCGATAGGCCAGTTGGTGAAAACACCAATTTTCCCTGGGCATTGATGAGCTGCGCATTCACGGTGTTGAACGGCGGCAGGATCGTAAAAACGGAATAGTCATCGTCCATGCAGTGCATGCCGAGATTGTTCCAGCCGATGAGCGTCCATTGGCCATTGCCAGCGGGCGCGTTTGAGTGAATGGCGAAGAACAGTGCCGCCAAGAGTGCAAACCGAATAGTTTTGAAGGGGCTCATAGCGCTACCTTGCTGCGACAAAATGAACCCAGAATAAAACGGCGATGAAACTTCCTTAAGAGTTCGCGTGTTCCGCATAGGCTCTTCCGACCCAGCTACGCAGACTGCGAAACCAGAAATTCCTCTGTTTAAGCCCGCGCTTCATATTTGTGCTGAAGTTTGTTGCCATCGCTATTGCGATGACGTCAGCGCGATGCTGAAACTCTGAAACAAAGCCATGAAACGAGCCATGAACATATTCGCAGCCTTCCTCACTTTTCTCGCGCTGCCGTGTTTTGCGCAGGAGGCGATTTTGGATCTCGATGCGGATCGCGGCGTGACCGCCGGGGAGGACGGTCGTGTTTCGCTCTGGCAAAATCAGGTGACTGGTTTTGCGGCGAAGGATTTTGTGAGCCGCGATGAAGGCAGGAAGGTGAAGGGCTCGGGGAAGCCAACGGTGCGTAAGGCGGTGAAGGAATTGAACGGGCGCAACTCGCTCGTCTTTTTGCAGCAAGAACTCACGTGCATGGACGAGGACGCGTTTGATGCGCTCACACAGGGCGGTGGCTACACGTGGGTCACGGTGCTTGCCGCGCACAAGCAGCGCGTCGGACTGAAGGATGTGAATTCTTTTTTCGGCAACTTGAAAAACAGCGACAACTTCGAGGGTGTGTGGGGATGCCTCAATGACGACAACACAGTGTGGTGGGGCGCGCGAAACGGCGTCTCGTTCGGGCGCTTTGACAAAAACAATCCGCAAGTGCTGGGGCCGAAAATCGACATGGGGCGTTTCTACATCGTGGCGGGGCGCATGGCGGCGGGCACAGGTAAGGTGAAGCTGGAGCTTTTCGTGAACAGCGCCACGCCCGCAGGGCAGGGGGAAATACCGGTGAACCCGAAGGCCAATCCATCCAGGATGTCCATCGGCCAGGAACGCGACGCGACGAATCATCCGGGGCACGAGTCGTTCGATGGTGAAATCGCGCGCTTCTTGATCTTCGCCCGCCCTTTGCCGGATGCGGAGTTGAAGACGCTCATCCACTCTTTGCGCGAGCGTTACGGGATCGCATTCGATGAAAAATGAGCAAGGCTTTCACCAAGGAAGATGACACACCGCTGGAGCGCTCCACGCGGACACGGACGACACCGGGCCTTCCACCCGGCGCACCGAACTACATGACGGCAGACGGCGCAAAGCGACTGCGCGCAGAGCTGGCGAATTCCGACGGCGAGCGCGCGGCGGAAATCGCGCGCATCCTCGTTTCCGTCACCATCGTCGAGCGTCCCGTCGAGACTCCCGAGGCTGTGGTGATCGGAGCGAAAGTGCAGCTTCGCGATGCGGGCGGAAAAATGAAGAGCTTCCGCATCGTCGGCGTGGACGAGCAGTATTTCGAGCCGGACTGGGTGAGTTGGACTTCTCCCATCGGCAGAAGCCTTCTCGGTGCCGAAGTCGGCGAACGTGTGATGATCGAAATGGACGGCAGTCCCCGCAAATACACCATCGTGCGGATTGATTTTTGAGGCGGGACAAGGAGCTATTTCAGCTGTCGCTCGATGGCCTTGCTGCGGACGTTGAAGAAGTTGCGGATGCGTTTGACCTCGTTGGGATAATTGGCTCCGGCGGCGGGATCCACTTTGGCGATTTCGGGTTGGAGTCGCGCCTGAAGTTCGTCGAGGCGCTTGTTCCATTTTTCGGGATCCATCAGCGTCCTGTTGATCTCGGTGAGGCGCTTTACGTATCGCGCCTTGCCCTCCGGCGTGGAATAGACGGCTTGCGCGACGAGGCCCTGCGGGGTTCTCGGGCCGGCCCATGGGTTGGGGCCGATGGGCGGTAAAGCCGTGACCTGTTCGGCGCTCGCCGCGTGGCCCCGCACGGGAAAAAACTCCTGATCCATGCCCGAAGGGATGAAGGTGATTTTGTCGAGCTTGGGGTGGTGATAAACGCGATAGTTGTTCCGGTTGTAGATGTAGCCGTCCCAATCCCCGACGATGGTGAGCACGACGAAGGCGTTGATGAATGCATCCATATCGAGCAATTTTTCCAAGCCCTCGAAACGCTTTTGCGGGTCGGGCTCGCGGGCGGCGGCGGTGAGCGCTTTCAAGTCGGCGCAGTCCTTCACGTCGTCCTTGGAGCTTGTCAGTTCAAGCTGCTGATCCACGTCGCGGAGGAATCCGCCATCGTAGAAATTACCGTCCGCGTTTTTGAAATGCCGCTTCAGAAACTGCGAGTCGTAGCCTTCTTTCAAATAGTAGAAGCCGCGCATCTGGCCGTTGACGCTCACGATTGCGTGATGAATGCGCGCAGCCGGTGCGCCCGCAGCGCCGAGTAGTTCGCCGCAGACGAGTTCGGAAAGGTAGCTGCCGTCCTGCGCGGAGTTGGCGAGGTGCCATTTCGACATACCGTGAAATTTCTCCTTCCCGCCAAATTTTCCCATGCTGATGGTGAAACCGGCCTTCTCGGTGATCTGCCGGAAACTGCCGGAGCCACCGCGGAGATGGATGCCGACATCGGGATACACTTTGCCGTCCACAGTGAGCGTGGCCTTGATGTATTTGCGCGGCTCGGCGAGCAGCGGGCCGAGGGGTTTGACGAAGCCGGGCGTCAGACCAATCGTGATATCCACGCGCGGGATTTTCGCGCTGTTAAAAAACGCCTCGCTATCCGCAGCGGATTTGTCGGGCGATGGTGCGGCGCTTTTTTTCGTCGCTTTCGGTGGCTCTTCCGGTGCGGCCAGCAAAGTGGCGGTCACCAACGGAAGCACGAGCAGCGATACGATGCGGGAAGTAATAGTCATAATTTGGCGGTGTCGCGTGTTACGACCCTCGCTGGATCAGTTTAGCAGGAACAATTTTCCTTCACCGGCTTCGAGGGTGACTTCGAGGACTTTGCCGGGGGCGGGGGTGGCGGGGAGGAGTGCTCCGGTTTCCTGCGATACTTCGGCGGTGGTGGCGAATTTGCCGGCCAGTGTCAGCTTGGCGGTGATTTTTGCGCCGGTGTGGTTGTTGACGGGCATGATGTAAACTTTCCCTGCGGCGTCTTTGAAGCAGCCGAGCACGACGTTGCCGCCTTCGATTTTTTCGATCGGGGCTTCGGGCAGGAGCGGGACGGTGTTGACGGTCGGATTGGTGTGATAGACGCCGGTGGATGTCAGTTTCACCAGCGTGGGGCCGAGCTTGACGATGCGCTGGTTGATTTTCTGGCCGTTGATCCAGTTGAAGGAGCGGTTGCCTTGTTTGTCGAGGAAGCCGGGGGCGTCGCCGGTGGCCATTCCGGGGACGTGGCAGTAGGTGAAGTAGGTGATGCCCCTTGAGCCGTAGGCGAGCGAGGTCCAGACCTGCCAGCGGAGATCGCCTTCGCTGCACCTGCGGTAGCCCATGTGTTCGATGGAGCAGATGATCTGGTTGTAGGGGGTTTTTGCCTTCAGGCATTGCCGCCGCACAACTTCGAGGTTGTCGAAATAATAGCGCCCTTCGTTGTCCTCGTGCAGTTGCCAGTAGGCATCCCAGCTATAGAACGCGGGCTTCACGATTTTCAGATAAGCCGCGGTTTCTTTCTCATGGACGACGGGGGAACTCGCGTAGTTGGGGAGGTTGTTGTAATAGGGCACGTGCTTCGGGTCTTTCTTCATCAGGTATTGGTTCACGAATCCCAGCTTCTGATGCACCTTGTCTCCCATTTCATCGCCCATGATGAATCCGAGAAATGCGGGATGGGATGAATGTCGGGCGATCATTTCATCGAGAACCTTCGTGATTTGCGGAATGGTCGCGGCTGTGGGGGCTTCGTCCCATTTGCCAACGCCCAAAATACGGCCGTCCCAGATGAAGGCTTTCATGCCGACCTGCTGGCAGAGGTCGAGGACCTTCTTGTTGTGTTCGTCCTGCTCCTGCGACGACTTTTCCCACAGGTTGTCAATGGCGGCGAAGGCCACGTTGAATCCGCAATCGGCGAGTTCCTTGTAGCGTTCGAGCGTCGTTTCCTTTTTCGACGGGCCGCACCAGTAGGTGACCATGAATGGCGCATCCACAGACGGTGGCGTGACCGGCGGCTCAACCTTCGGGGCCTTGGCAATTTTCTCCTTCGCTCCCGGCACGCCGAACAATTCGAGCTGGCCGAGGTAAAAGCTGTTTTGATTGCGGTAGATCCAGTTGACCGAACTCGGATTGAAGCACGAGTAAATGGCGACGCGGAAATGCGTGAATGGCTTCGCAGGGCGCGCGAAATCCGCTTTCACGAGTTTCTTTCCGGCGAGTTTGGTTTCGAGTTTCTTGGCGTCGGCGGGCGTGACGGATTTGGCGAGGCTGGCCGAATCGAAGGACGTGAAGAGGAATGTCTCGAAGCGACCGCCCGGCTGGAAAGCGGTGCCGCTGCGATCTTCGGCTTTGCAGTGGTAGATGTCCGTCCAGTCGTCATCGTCGCCGGTGTTGGAGCCCTGAATGGCCCATTCCTTCGGATCGCGATCCGGCACATCGGGGCCGCCAGTCGTGATAGTAAAATGAGTCAGCGTGAACGCGTCCTTCAACTCGATGGCGCAGTAATAAGGAGCCTCTTTTTGCGGGCCGCCGTAGCCGCTTTCGCGGAAAGCCACATACCATTTCGGTTTTTCGGGCTTGTTCATGAAAATGCCCGCAGCCGGCGAGCCCACCCAGCTTTGATAAGCGTGACGCTGATGCGGCATCGAGTATGGCCCACTGGACGGCCAGTGAGTCATCTTCACCCAAGTCGCGTTCTTCGGCTTCATCTCCTCTTCCGTTTTTCCTTCGCCGGGATTCATCGCCAGCTCGACGGTGTCCGTCGGGTCCGACAAATCGCCGCCGATCAAACTGCCGTTGCCTTTGCCGAGGCTCTCGAACGCAGAAGCTGAGTGTGGGATGAGGAAAATGCCGGTGAGGGCGGAGAGGAAGAGGGACTTCGTGGTGGTATTCATGTGCATGATGATGGGTGGAAGTTTGATTATCCGAGCGGGGGTTTCTTAGAGGGTGTTTGAAGCGGGACGTAATTTTACGCCCAGAGTTTCTCGGGATATTCGCCACGAGAAATCAGTGAGCGGATGCTGGCGACGACGCGCTCGCGGTCTTCGCGATACGTCACGCCGAACCACGATGCGTTGGAACGCAGCATCTGGCAGTGTTCGCGCCCGCTCTCGACGAGGCTGCCGACGACGCTCGGGATGTAGCACTCGGATTTTTCCTCGCGCCCGTGCTTTGCGAGGAAGTCGGAAAACTCGCGGCGCAGATGCGCAAAGAGCGAGGGGTGGAATCCCCACATATTCATCGAGACGAGTTCGTCGCCGGTCAGCTTTTGCAAATCGCCCTTCGCGTCGGTGTATTTCGCGCCGTTGCCGTCGGGCTCGATCTTGGTGATCTCGGTCACGGTTTTCAAATAGCCGTCGCCGGCCAGTTCGCAGACGCCGCGAGCGACGCTGCCAAATTCCGATAGCGTATTGCGCAGGACAAAGCCGACCATGGCGTAATCCGGGCTGCCGGATTGCAGATGCTGCGCGAGCGTGCGGTAGGAATCCGTGCCGTAAAAATCGTCCGCATTGATCGCCGCGAACGGCTCGTGGATTGTTTCCTCCGCCGCGAGGATCGCGTGTGCGGTGCCCCAGGGTTTGGTGCGTCCCGGCGGGACGGTGTATCCAGCGGGCAGACGCTCCATTTCCTGAAAGACATACTCGACCGCTATGCGCTGGTCGAAGCGAGAGCCGACGATTTCCTTGAACGCCTCTTCGATGTCGCGGCGGATGACGAACACGAGTTTACCAAACCCCGCGCGCATCGCGTCGAAGACGGAGTAATCAATCATCGTCTCGCCCGCAGGCCCGACGGGATCCATCTGTTTCAATCCGCCGTAGCGGCTGCCCATGCCAGCGGCAAGGACGAGGAGTGTAGGTTTTTTCATGCAGCAAAGCGACTAGCGTTTCGCCCCGCTTTTCCGCAAGTCAGCGCTTCTTTTCTTTTGAATCCCACAGGTGATTCACGACGTAGAGCAGCACGGCTCCGCTGACCACGAAGACGCCGGTCAGTATCCATGCCGTCTGTGTCTGTCCGTAGAGAAATTTGCCGATGGCAAACAGCGACGACCAGATCACGACGCAGCCGGATACCCAGCCAATGGTCGCCATGCCCATGTGATCGCCGTGCAGCGCGGCGTCGGATTCCGTCACACCGGCTTCCATGCGCACTTTCGTCCAGCCCGGCCCGGCGGGATGCACTTTGCGGTAAAACTCGATCAGCTTCGCGCGATCCGTCTGCGGACCTAAGAAGGCCGCGATCAGCCAGCAAGCCGTTGTAAAGCCCACTTGCAAAATTGTCGTCTGCGCGAAGCCCATGTCCGGGAGATAGCCGTGTTTTTCCAGATAGGGAAAACCGACTGCACTGATCATAGATGCAGCCATCGCTGTGACTTCGCACCAAGCCGACACACGCCACCAGAGCCAGCGCACAATATAAAGAAGGCCCGTGCCAGCACCGATGGAGAGCAGAATTTCAAACGCCTGCTGCGCCGAACTCATCTGCGTGCTCAGCAGCGCGGCGTCGGATTCCGTCACACCGGCTTCCATGCGCACTTTCGTCCAGCCCGGC
>JBEIQV010000001.1:0-39238 GCA_040376335.1 Verrucomicrobiia bacterium
GACGAGCAACGTGCGACATTTCGGAAAGCGGCGCAGGTGCAGTATGAGGCTTTTGTAAAATGAAACGCCGCTCTGCGCTCGCCGCATTTTTCACCGTTCTGATACTCGCGTGCAGCGCGACTGGCGGTCTGGCGGCGGAATCGGATGCGCTCAGCGAAGAGACTCGGGCGCAGATGCGTGCCGAATTTTCTCAGCAAATCGCTGCCGCCGATGCGGCGCTGGAGAAGGACCCGCAACTCGTGCAGGCATATTCTGCACGCGGCGATGCGCGGCTTTTCCTCGGCGATTTTCGCGGTGCGGTCGCGGATTTCGAGAAAATGATCGCACTCGATCCAAAGCAGGATGCGCCGCATTGGCGGCTGGGCATCGCCTATTATTTCATCGGTAATTTTTCCAAATCGGCGCGGCAGTTTGAAAAATACCACGCCTATGACGGGCGCGACCGGGAAAACGGGATCTGGAAATTTCTCGCGCAGGCCAAGGCGGATGGAATCGCCAAAGCACGGACCGAAATGCTCGCCTACACGCGCTTCGACCGGGAACCGTTTCCATCGCTTTACGAAATGTTCGCCGGGAAAAAATCGCCGGACGATGTGCTCGTGGAGGTCGAGAAGAAGGGCCTGACGACGCAGGCTGAGGTGGTATTTTTTGCAAACTACTATGCCGGACTTGAAGAGGATCTGCTCGGAAATCGCGCACGGGCGATGGAGCTTTTAGCAAAGGCCGTGGCGAGTCCGGCGGGGCGCGATGCACGTGGCGGCGCTGGCTATATGTGGCAGGTCGCGCGTCTTCATTGGGAGAGGCTTCGATCCGGAAAATAATCGGGCTCTGCCTGAAAGCGGTGCTGTTTTCACAACCGCTTACGCACTCATGCTGGCCATTGACTTCTGATTATAACCGCCATTATGGTGCGCTTGTGAAAAGTTTCACAAAGCTCGAAACACCGACTCCCGCAACTGCCGGAGTAGATAAAACCGCCGCACTCAAACAGACCTTCGAGCTGATCAACTCCCAGCTTTATGCCGTTGAGGAGCGCATCCGTGCTCAGGCGCGTGTGTTTGATCCGGCGGTCGAGGGCTATGTCGCCTACGCCATCGAGAGCAACGGCAAGCGACTTCGCCCGGCGCTCGCACTTTTGGCTGGCGGCGCGACTGGTGCAATTGGCACCGAACACCTCGACCTCGCAGTTGTCGTGGAACTCATCCACGCCGCTACGCTCGTCCATGATGACATCCTCGACGGCGCGGACACGCGACGCGGTCAGCCAACTGCAAACGCCAAATGGGGCAACGCCCTCAGCGTGCTGCTCGGCGACTGCCTCTTTGCCCATGCGCTCAAGCTCGCGAGCGGATTCCGCAGCCCCGAGATGTCGCGCCGCATTGCTGAGGCGGCCAGCGAAGTTTGCAGCGGTGAAATCATCCAGACGCAGCGTCGTTTCGATCTGAAACTCTCGGTGCCGGACTACTACCGGATCATCGAGATGAAAACCGGCGCACTGTTCGCCGTCGCGACGGAACTCGGAGCATTCCTCAATGAGGCCGCGCCCGCCGTCATCAGCGCACTCCGCACATTTGGAATGCGCCTCGGCACAGCCTACCAAATTTTCGACGACGTGCTCGATCTCGCCGGCGACGAAACCAAGGCGGGAAAGACGCTCGGCACCGATTTACGAAAAGGGAAACTCACACTGCCCGTCCTTTACCTCCTGCAAAACAGCGAACCGACCGAACGCGAAGTCATCTGCAACGTCATCCTTAGCGGGACGGACGAAGAAGTCACCGCTCTGGCGCGTCGCGCCATCCAGACAGGCGCGCTGAAAAGCGCCGTCGCCACAGGCCGCCGCATGGTTCAAGAGGCGCAGGCCCAGCTCGAAATCGTCCCAGCCGGGCGGCATCGCGACGCGCTCACAGGGCTCGTCAATACGCTCGACGCGATGTTCGGGCAGTATGCTTCGTAGGTCGTCTGGCGCTTCATAGTTTGACTCTATCACGGCCTTGCACTTGTTTGATCACAAGTCCTGCCCGTCATGAAGCACACCATACTTTTCCTGCTCCTGCTTTGCACCGCCACTTTTGCAGTCGAGCGCCCCAAAGGATTTCTCGGCATTAATTGGGGTGCTTCACCCGAGGAGGCAAAGCGTGTGATGCAGGCAAGGCAGGGCGTGAAATTTTCCGAGGAAGCGGATGATTATAAATTTGAAATCACAGGAGGGACTTTCGCAGGGCAGCCGGTGGCAAAATGGATCCTCGAATTTCCCAGCCGTCAATTTACCTCCGCCACGGTGATCCTGAAAAACGAAGGCAGCGCCTCGACGCTCTACAAAGACTTTCGCACACAATTTGCCGCGAAATACGGCCCGGCCACCACGGACAAAAAACTCACCGCCAAGTCGAACAACCGACAAATGAACAACCCCGGTGCTGTGGAAGTGAAGCCTCAACTCGGCGGCATCGCCATTTGGAAATTCGGGCCGAACTTGAAGGAGAAAAGCAACATCACCATCTCCTGCCAGCTCGCTGACGCGAAAGGCGGCCCAGCCATGAACGACGAACAACTCGTTCTGACGATTCACTACGAAAAAAATACAGGCACAGATGCGAAGGATGCGTCTGGAGGAACCAAGTCGTCGCAGAACACTGTGAAAAAGGAAGACCTGTAAGCCGGACAATAATTTCACCGCAGTATGAGCGCCCCCAAAATCCGCGAACTCCCAGAACAGGAACGCCCCCGCGAAAAACTCACCAACCTCGGCGCAAACGCTCTGAGCGACAGTGAACTCATCGCCATCCTCCTTCGCACCGGACTCCCCGGCGCAAATGCCGTGGACGTCGCACGGCAGATCCTCATGCGATTCGGCAGCCTCGGCCAGCTCGCCCGTGCGAGCGTCACCGAACTTGCGGAAATCAAAGGCGTCGGCCCGGCGAAAGCCGTGCAACTCGCAGCAGCCTTCGGCCTCGCCACACGCCTCGCTCGCGAAACTCTCGCACGCACGCCGCTCGACAAGCCACAGCTCGTTTATGATCTGCTCGGTGCTGAAATGCGCCAGCTCGGCAAGGAATCCCTCCGGGTCGTCCTGCTCGATACAAAACTCCACCTCCTCCGCGTCGAAGAAATTTCCCTCGGTTCGTTGAATGAATGCCTCGCTCACCCGCGCGAAATTCTCCGCCCGGCCATCCTCCACAGCGCCTACGCATTCATCCTCGCGCACAATCATCCCAGCGGCGATCCCTCCCCCAGCGAAGCCGACCGCCGGCTCACTCTCCGCATCGCCGAAGCCGCCCGTTTGCTCCAGCTTACTTTCTTCGATCACATCATTGTCGGCGCACCATCACTCGACCGCCCAGCTTACTTCAGCTTCCGCGAGGCGGGCATTCTTTGAATGACGGATGACGAATGACGAATTGCACAGGCGCACGTCATTCGTCATTCCTCATCTGTCATTCGCAATCCCATGCTCCATCCCACCGCCATCATCCATCCGCAGGCCCAGCTTCACCCGAGTGTGAGCGTCGGGCCTTACGCCGTCATCGAGGGAGCCGCTGTCATCGGCGAAGGATGCACAATTTCCGCCCACGCGATCATCGGTGGTCACGTCTTGATGGGAAAAAACAACACCATCGGCCACGGCGCGATCATCGGTGGAGAACCGCAGGATTTTGCTTTTAAGCCCGAGGTGAAAAGCCGTGTCGTCATCGGCGACGGCAACCGCATTCGCGAATACGTCACCATTCATCGCGGCACCACCGAGGGCAGCGAGACGGTCGTCGGCAATGGCTGCTTCCTCATGGCCGGGGCGCACCTCGCGCACAACGTCCATCTCGGCAACCACGTCATCCTCGCCAACAACGTCCTGCTCGCCGGCCACGTTCATGTCGGCCAGCGCGTATTCATCGGGGGCGGCAGTGTTTTTCATCAATTCGTCCGCGTCGGCGACTACGCCATCTGTCAGGGGCTTTCGGGCTTTGGAAAAGACGTGCCGCCCTACGTTCTCGCAGCGAATATCAACGGTGTCGCAGGGCTGAACGTCGTCGGACTCCGCCGCAACGGCTTCACCGCCCCGCAGCGCGCAGAAATCAAACGCGCATTCGACCTCCTCTACCGCTCCGGAAAAAACACCACACAAGCCCTCATCGCTTCACAAGAAGAAGAATGGACAAACGTGGGCCGCACATTCTGGGACTTCATCGCTGGCGCAAAAAAACGCGGCCTCTGCGATCTCCTCGCGACCCGTCGCGGAGGTGAAAATAAAAGTGAAGAGTAGATTCGCCCAGTAGCAGCCGACGCGCAGCCAAGACGTGCTTGGTGTTCGATGTGAAGTTCATATTGCATTCAGGAACTCCGCACTTAGGGTGAATCTGCATTCTGAAAATGACACCTGCACTGCGAAGCATTCAACTGCGCCGATGGACGATGATTTTCACGTTCATTCTGCTCCAGTTCCTTGGTGTTTCTGATGCCTCAGCAGTGCAGTCTTACAATCCCAGAAAAGCGAATCTTGGCAGTTACAAGCTGAAGAACTCATCTTTGCTGAGCACGAAGCGACTCGAAGTAAGCAGGCCTAAACGTAAATTGCTTGAGCGATCCGAAGCGGTGCAACCTTATCACCTAAAAAGTCGTCGGCAGAGTGCATCGCTCGTCAGACGCCGCTGATTTTTAGCGCGTATTGCGTGGGCTCCCCGAATTCGATTAGAATGCGATCACGCGCTGGGCGCGTTTTGCCATCATGCGCAACAAAAGCAGCCATAGCGCTAGGCCCAATGGGAGGACTGCTGGCAACGCGATGAGTTTCTCCTTAAAAATGTAGACCGCAGTGGCGAGATAAGCGGCCTCTGTGAGGACGACAATTAAAGCCATGTGCGTCGCTTTTCCGCGCGTGAGCCATGGAGAAACCGAGGCGACTACGAGAACAAGCAGCCAGTCGAACCATTCGCCGACGCGGTGCGGATGTGCGTTAGATTGTATGGTTGCGAGGGCTGCTGCGGTAAATTCGCCGGATGAGATCTTTTCCCCCACGGGTGTGATGATTGTGCGGGCTGATGGGTCGGTGCGCGCGAGGTAGAGAAGTTTAGTTTTGAAATAATCCGGAGGACTGGCGGTGGCCTCACCTTTATCTGTCTGCTCGCGTGTGAGCACGAGGTTGTCGAAAGTTGATCGTGTAAATGGCACTCCGAAATTCACGAGCATCCGGCCTGCGTCATCAATCGGCACACGAACGCGTGGGCCAATGGAAATATGGGAACCCAGGACGACTGCAATTTCATCAAGCGTGACTTTTTCCCACAGCATCGCAAGTTGTAGCGCCATGGATGGGACTGGCTGTCCGCGATAGCGGAAAATAAGCGGGCATTTCCCCCGTGGGCCGGGAATTTCTGGGAGATTTACCCAGCCGGGCTGTGTGGAAAGCCGGTAGTTCTCCTCGGCCCATGCCTCGACGGCGACAAACTCGGGCACCCGGCGCAGGTCGCCGCGCACATGGTGGAGCACTGGCATGGGCTGAATGGCCTGAACGGAATCAGACTCCTGCGACCAGCCGAGACGCCCGCCTAGGACTAGCTTTGGAGCGCGGAGGATTCCGTCGTGGAGCATCCGCTCTTGCACCTCATCGCGGTCGCCACCCGCGAGCACTCCACGCTCAAAGGCGAGCACAGGCTCTATGCCAACAACAGATGGCTCGAACGGCAGCGCGGCATTAAAAAACAGGGCGAAGTCCTCCACAGCCCAGGGCCACGAATGTTTGGTGAGTGTATCGTCGTTGATTTCCACAAGCGTCACCGATGATGTGGCGCCGTTGTTGCCGAGGCGCTGTGCCAGCACGCCGCTCCACGCTTCCTCCGCCTGCACGAGCATCCCGATTGCCGCCTCGCGAATCAGCGAAGCGCCGGCAATCAGGATAAGAAGCGGGAAAAGCAGCACGCCACGGCGGAGCATTATCGTGGAGGTTGCGGGAATGTGAGCGGTGCTGGAAAGGAGAAAGACGGGCCGTGCGAATGACTTTGAGCCTTTTCCGCACAGTTCGTCGCGACTAAGACCTAACAGTCGCTTGTATTACTCCCTAAGTCATCATCTCTCCGCCCATGAAAACTAAAGCCACTTTCGCAGCGATCATTTTTGTTGTCGCTGTTGCGCGTGCGGGGTCGCCCAGCGTGACCTCCATGGTGCCTGCGGCTGCGCAGCGAGGAACGGAAATTGAAGTCGTTGTCAAAGGCGCAAGGCTCGATGACGCACGCACGCTGTTGTTTGACCAGCCTGGGATCGAAGTCGTCGGCATGAGTGCAGCGGAAAAGGAAAAGTTCACCGCAAAACTCAAAGTCGCTCACGGTGCGCGTATTGGCGAATATGCATTTCGTGCAGTGACCGCCTCCGGCATCTCGGATGTGCGTCTTTTCTATGTGACGCCCTATCCTTTGCTGAAGGAGACGGATGAGGAAAAAGGAGACTCCGGCAAGACGCAGAGTGTTCCATTGGGCGTGACGGTTTACGGCAATGCGCCGGGCGAGGATCAGGACCGTTACGAGGTGGATCTCAAAAAAGGACAACGGCTCAGTGCGGAGGTGGTTGGTGTGCGACTCTCGTCTTCGCAGCAGCAGATTTTTGATCCGCATTTGAGCATCGCCAAGCCGGACGGCACGGGGCTCGTAACGATGGACGACTGTTCTTTCACGCAGCAGGATCCCGCTGTCAGCGTGATTGCTCCCGAGGATGGAAAATATCGGGTCACACTGCGCGAGGCGACGAACGGCACGCAGGGTTCGAGCAATTACCTCCTGCACATCGGTAGTCATCCGCGCCCGATGGTCGCATTTCCCGCCGGAGGGCAGGCGGGCACGGCATTGAAAGTGTTGATGCTCGGCGACGCTGGCGGAACATTTGAGCAGACGGTGACGCTGCCCGCCGCACCCGATTCGCGCTACGAATTGCTCGCGCAAAAGGACGGGATCACTGCGCCGCAGCCGAATTTTCTGCGCGTCGTAGATTTCCCAAATGTGCTCGAAGCTGCTGAGCCTAACAACGACATCACTACGGCCACGGTTGCGACGGGGTCGCTGCCTCTGGCTTTTAACGGAATCATCCAGACGAAGGAAGACGTGGATTTTTTTAAGTTCAGCGCGAAGAAGGGGCAGATGTTTGATTTCACCAGCCACTCGCGAGAGATGCGCTCGCCGATTGATACGGTCATCAACATCCAAAATTCCAAAGGCGCAAATGTCGGCGGTAATGATGATCAAGGCGGGCCAGACAGTTACCTTCGCTGGACTGCCCCCGAGGACGGAGATTTTTTCCTCACCGTGCGGGATCATCTCAAGCGCGGCGGGCCGCTTTTCATCTATCGAATCGAAGCGCAGACCGTGCAGCAAAAGCTGCTCAGCTACATCCCCGAGACGGTGCAGAACAGTTCGCAAGAGCGCCGCGCAGTGCCGGTGCCGAAGGGAAATCGCTACGCCACACTTCTGCGCGTGAAGCGTGTGGATGTCGGCGGCGATGTGATCATCGAACCGAAAGACCTGCCCCCCGGCGTTACTGCAAGCACGGTCAAAATGGACAAGTCGGTGGACGCAGTGCCTGTCGTCTTCGCTGCCAATACCGATGCACAGCTAACACAAGCGACGTTTGAGCTTTTGCCAAAACTTGCTGCACCGACCGATAGCGCGAAGGTTGTCTCCAAGGTCGAGCACCGCGTCGAGGTCGCGGAGAATGGCAACCAGCGCGCATACTACGGAATCACCGAGAACACACTGGCCATTGCGGTGACAGATGAGGTGCCAGTCACGCTCAGCGTCACGCAACCAAAAGCGCCTGTCTTTCAAAATGGTTCGATGAATTTGAAAGTCATCGCCGAGCGCAAGAACGACGCGGAAGGCAAGCCGCTCTACAAAGGCCCGATACAAATCCAGCTACTCTACGCACCGACCGGCATCGGCACACCGGGTATTGTCACCATTCCCGAAGGGCAAAACGAAGGCACTATCACTCTCAGCGCGAATGGCACCGCCGCTGCCGCGAAGTGGAAAACCTGCGTCATCGGCAGCACAGCCATGAGCAAAGGCACGGTTTGGATCAGCAGTGAGCTTTTTGATCTCGAAGTCGCTGCGCCATTCGTCACCGGCACGCTTGTGCGCACGAATGTGGAGCAAAACAGCACAGGGAGCATGACGCTGAAGCTCGATCAAAAAGTCGCGTTCGATGGTAAGGCGAAAGTCGCCCTCGTCGGCCTGCCTCAAGGCATCAGCGCCGATGAACACGAGATTACCAAGGACGACAAGGAGGTGAAATTTACAGTCACAGCGGATGCGAAGGCACAAATTGGCCAGCACAAGACGCTCTTCGCCTCTTTTACCTTATTGCGTGATGGAGAGCCGATGAGCAGCACCATTGCCAGCGGCGGAATTCTGCGCGTAGAAAAACCCACCTCAGCGGCGAAAATTACTGACGTTAAAAAATAACGGGGAGATTTTCTGGCTTCCGTTATTTCAATCCCCGGCGAAGAAGCTTGGACGTGCCGCTCACAGGATCGATCATCCAAGTCACAAAGTTTGCAGGTGCTAGTTGCGTAGGGTTTAAACCTGGCGTTTCGGTTTTATCTGTAATGTGGTGCAGTGTGATAAACCACTTTCCGCCTGCAGTTGCCGTAGTGCCTGATCCGTTTGGTGCGAGGGAGGTAGTTCCATCGGGCATAAAGCGGAAGTAGACATAGTCGTAGTTCTTTTTTACCCCGCGAGGCAGTTCCGGGTCTTTCGGCAGCAACTTCGCGCTAAGAACGGCGCGCGATTTTTCGGGATTCGAAGGATTCGCGGCATTGGCAATAAGTTCATCGCCCAGCAAGGAGGAAAGTGTTGTATCCTTATACGTGGCGGTATTTGATCCTACGTATCCTTTGTTCATCACGATCCCATCGGGCAGGCGTTTGAATTTTCCGGCGGGCAAAATATCGCCGGAGTCTGAAATCTCGAAAAATTGGAATGCACGGAATTGCCAAGATGTCGGGGAAGCCACGGTTTCGCCGGGTGTTTCAGGATCAGCAAAGCGATAAAAACGAAACTCCACGATGCGGCTCTTGGTGAGCGCGTGCTGGCGGGCAAGTGCGATCTCATCCGACAGCATATTGGCCCCTGTATTCAAGCCTGAGCCCTTGAGCATACCCTTGACGGCGGGCACTGCAAAAGCGCCGATGATGCCGATGATGGCGATGACAACGAGCATTTCGACAAGCGAGAAGGCGGAGCGTTTAGTAGGTGAGTGCATGGCGATTTTAAGGACTTGGGTTATGGGTGAAAAGTTGCGGGTTCTTTATTGGGTATCGAGACGTGTGCCTAGGGATTGCATTTACTATGTAACTGCATTGATGCGCAGCAAATGATTTTTTGAAAGTGATTTTCTCGTTAGTATTTCGGCCTCGACACTGCGCGTCTATCGCAGAAAAGACGAGCGCATGGAAATACTCCCCATCGCCCAAGTAAAACGCGCGGCTGCAGAAGGACGCGTTGAAGCCCGCATTCACGCCCAGATCGAAGCGCTGACTCGCAAGGACGCCAGCAACGGCAAACCTTACTTCGAGGTGGGATTCGCCGACTCGGAAGCTAAATTTTCGCTCAAAGCTTGGAATGATTCGCCCGCGTTCTCGTTTTGCGAGCGGGCAAGCACAGGCGATTTTGTGGAAATAGCGGGCGATTTCTCCAGCAGCAAATTTGGCATTGAGTCGAGCCGCTGGACGGTGCGTGAACTGAAAACCGAGGAGCGCGATACGTTGCTAGCCGGTTCGCAGACGTTGCGCGACAAACAGGCTGACGACTTTGCGTTTATCGAGCAAAGCGTTTTCGCGCTCAATGATCCGCGCCTCGCTACCTTGGGCCGGGCGTTTCTCGCGGAATTTGGCGAGCGCTTTCGCCGTGCGGCTGCGGCTCGCAATAATCATCACGCGCGTCGCGGGGGACTGGTCGAGCACGTTGCGCAGATGATGCGCTCCGCCATCGCCATCGCGGGAGTCTATCCGCATTTAAACCGCGACCTGCTCGTGGCAGGAGTGCTTTTCCATGACTGCGGGAAGATGTGGGAAAACCAGCTCCCCGCCGAGGGCTTCACGATGCCGTATAATGAAACTGGCGAACTGCTCGGCCACATCACCATCGGCATCGAACTGGTGAACAATCTCTGGCGAAAAATGACAACAAGCGACGAGTGGAAAGCGTGGCTCCCGCTCGACCCGGCGAGCGAAGATGTGCGCCTACACCTGCTCCACCTCATCGCATCGCATCATGGGGAACTGCAATTCGGCAGTCCCGTCGTGCCGAAGACGCCCGAAGCGATCGCGCTTCACTACGTGGACAATCTCGATGCGAAGCTGGAAATGTTTGCCCACGCCTACGCAAATGCGAAGCCGCTCGCAGCACGCATCCAGGAAAAAGTGTGGCCTCTGCCCGGCAACGAAGTGCAGCCGCTGGGGCATTTTCCGGCACCGGTATCGCCGTAAATATAGCGCAGTATTATGAGGTGAAGGTGAACGCCGCCCGGTTGCCTGTTACGCTGCTGACCACCTTCGCGAGGAGGAAGCCATCCAGCGGCTTGCCGGTGCCGGGGCTCGCCGTCGCGCCGTCGTAAGTGCCGAGACCATCCACATCGTAGCCGATGAGGTCCGCCTTCACATTGCTCACTTTTTCGGCAGCGCCGAAAATACCCGAAGCATTCGCTGCCGCACCAATCGCCGAGATCTGCCGCGCGACCACGCCGGTCACGCTGCCATTCACACCCGCAGTCGTGCCTGCGCCACCGCGGCCCACGAAGAGTCCCTGCTCATGATCCAACTCATTGAACGCACCTAGTTTCGTGACGCCATCGGTCGGTTTGCCGATGAAGCCTACCGTGCGGACATTCAAAACATTTCCACCCTTGCCGCCAAAGCCGCCCGCGCCGTTGGAGTCACCACCATTGCCAGCGATGATTGCACTGATGGAACTGAATATATCTTTCGTAAGAGCGATGCCGTTCACATCTCCACCCGCGCCGCCTTTGCTGGCTACCCCGCTGGCAGTGCCGCCGTTACCGGCGAAAAGGACGATGGGTTCGCCGAGTGTCGTCTGCACACCCGTATTATCCAATCTGCCCGTGGGAGCATTGAAAGTAAGCCCCGACAAAGCGCCGCCGACACCGCCTGCCGTGATGCCATTACCACCATCGCCAGCGTCAACGACGATCGCGTTGTCGAACACGCTCGAAACAGTCGCTAACGTGCTCGATTTCACCGCGCCGCCCGCGCCGCCCTTGGCGCCCGCGCCGCCATCACCTGCGATTGCGTAGAGCAGTCCGAATTGCACGCCGAGGCTCAAGCCGGAAATTTCACCGCCCTTTCCTCCTTCGCCGGTCCCGCCCGTCCCACCGTTCCCGCCGTAGAATTCCGCACCTTCAAGCAGTGTGGTCCCGATGAAAATAGCAGCGGAATCGGAACTCGAATCCAGTTCGCCGAATCGCGCGTTATTCGCAACAAGGCCCGAAACGCCGCCACCTGCGCCACCTTTAACTGAGCCGTTACCGCCGCTGCCGCTGGTGACGCGTAGCGGTGTCAAATTTGCATTATTTGGGGGAGCCACGAGCACATCGGGATCGAATCTTGAGATGCCTACGAATCGTCCGCCAGTGAATGTGCCGCCATCTCCTCCATTCCCCGCCGAGCCGTTCCCGCCGTTGCCGAGGAAAATGTCAGCGACCGCATAGGCAGGAATCACGCTACCATTCTCATGGCTCTGGTCATGCACGACAGTCAGCTTCAAATTCGTCGAACCGCCGCCCTTACCTCCGACGATGCCGTTTCCACCGTCGCCCGTTGTGAGTGAAAAGCGGAATGTGCTGTCCACGTGGGCATCCGTTTTGGGCGGTGCTGCCAGCGGGTTTTCGTAGGAGCGATCCGGCGGATCCACGACGATCGTGGTGTTTTGTGCAAAGCCGCCTGCGCCGCCCGCACCTCCCGTCGAGTCGCCGCCATTTCCTGCGGTGATTTCGGCGGAGTAATTGGATTCGATTTGTTCGGCGTCGTCATCGCTAAGGAGCGTGTATTTCAGACCCAGAATGCTGCCTCCCGCGCCACCCGCAAATTTACCAACGGTCGCGTCGCCACCATCACCAGCCCTGACGACTAAATTACCACCTTTGTCGAAAAAAGTGGCACCGCTCACGCTGCCACCAGCGCCGCCAACGGCACCTTTGCCGTTTCCGCCCATGCCCGCAGTGGCGCTGAGTTCACCCGTTTTTAGCGAGGCAGTGATTCCGTTGATTCCACCACCTGCGCCACCGGACGCCGTCTTGCCGCCTGTTCCCAACGGAGATCCGCCATTACCAGCGATTAAAACGAGCGTGGTCTCCGCCTCGACTTTGGGAACCACAAGCTGACCCGAAGGCGTGATGAGCGTTGCCTGATTCGTCACGCTGCCGCCTGCACCACCGCCGCCATTGTTCGCGTCGCCACCCTGGCCCGCTGTCACGCTCACATCGGTCGCAATTGCATTCAGGCCGATGATGCTACCGCCCGCGCCGCCTTTGCCAGCGAGGGTTCCCACATCAATGCCTGTGCCACCATCACCACCAAAGAGGAACACGCGCTTGCCTGTGAAAGGTAGCGAGAAATCCGCGAAGTCCGCACCATTCAGACTGAATGAAACCTGATTCAGCGCAGCACCGAGTGCCGCGTAGCCCTGGAACGCATCCGATGCATTCACTGTCACAAAATTTTTCAACGGATTCAGCGACGCAAGGCTGAGCGGTGCGCTCCACGTAAGCGTGGGATCCAGGGGATCAGGACCACTGGTGACGCTGAATTGGTCAATGCGCGAGCTGCCGCCGCTGCTGAACAGCACGGAGAGTCCGTCCGGCGTGGACGCATCTGCGTCGTGCGTGAAGTGCACGACCGTTGCTTTGCCGGTGGCGGGTAGAGCAGGGGCGTTGAGTGTTACCAGATCTGTTCCGCTGACATTGAAAACACGCAGGTCGCGCCCACTCGAACCCACCGCCGCCAGCACCTGCTCGCTGAAATCCAAGGCGAGCTGGCCCACACCGCCAGGGACTGCTAGACCGGTATCGTAGAGCAGCAATGCACCACCGCGGATGCTCCCAACGTGCCCGTCCTTGAAGCCAATGAATACGTTGAGGTTTCTCGGATCGTTTCCGTAAGCGATGGTTGTAGCTTCCGATGGATAGATACCGAGATCTGCGCCGACCTCCCAGATTTCACTACTGAGGTCGACGGACAAAATCGAGACAACTTGATGCACGATCGTTTTACCCGGACGCACTTCGACGAGCATATAATCCAGCCCGCTGCTGCCACCGAATTCCGCAGGAATAATGAAGGACGGCGTGAAGAGGTAATTAAATTTCTGCACGCTGTAAGTGCCGACGATTGTGTTAAAAAAACTCCCTCCACCCTGATTGTTGAAGATGCCAACGCTGTTGTCGTTTTTGTAGGAGACGTAGATGTCGAGTTTTCCGTCGTGATCCATGTCGGCGATCGCGACATCGGACGGCGTCGATCCGGATGGAGTAATAAAAATTTCGTCTACGTTATTCTCAACGTGCTGAACAACCGGTGTGAAGTTGGTGCCCGTGCCATCGTTCTTCATGATCACCATTTTGCCGGTGGCCGTGTCCACGATGAGCAAATCATCCACGCCGTCGCCGGTGAAATCCGCAGAGCGGATGATGCCGCCCGTCGTGGTGAGATTTGTAAAGTTGCTCGTGATAAGGCTGCCACCCGCACCCGCAGGCGCACCGTTGCCGCCGTTGCCGGCGTGGAATTCGTAGCGCGTGCTGTCGCTGCGCATTTCGAGCAGACGCAACGAGCCGCCATTACCGCCTTTCCCACCACTGCCTGCGCCACCATTGCCAGCGGTAAAAAATACATTACCGACCGAGCTTTCCTCCACCACGGTCGCGATATCGCCGCCCTTGCCGCCCGTTTTGCCATCGGCACCGCTGCCGGTCTTGAGATAATAGCTCGGCGTGCTGCCGTTACTCTGTGCATCCAGAAATGCGCTCTTGATCGTGATGTTGGTGATATCGCCGCCGGGTGCGCCGGCCTTGAGCGGATCAGGCGCGGAACCGCTCGGGTTTCCTCCTCCTGTAAAAATTTCCAGCTCCTTGCCAATCCCGATGACGGCATTTTTCAAACCGGCACCAGCCTTCATCAACGCGCTCGTTTTTGTGAAGGTGAATTCATTCTGTATTCCGGCAGTGAGCGGATTCACATCGAAGCCGATGCTGCTCACCACATTCCCTGTGTTCAGCGCGTCGGACTCCGCATCGAATACGCCGTCGCCTGTATAGATGCCTTCGATCTGTCCGTTGATGTTCAGATTAGCCGCCGATCCTCCGGTGATCAAATAGCGGAAGCCACCCTTTTGTGTGGCGAATTGCGTGGTTTTCAACCCGGCGAGATCATTCGGGAGCAGGATATTTCCGTCTTCGCCGTTGACGGGATCGCCATCCGAATCGCTGAGCCGTCCATCCGGCCCGAGATTGCCCACGATGTCACCCAGCACATCACCCGTGATCTGAAAATTTGCACCTTGGCCAAAAGACACGCTGGCGATGTTTCCATCCTGATACCAAACGATAACCTGACCGGCGAGAACCTTGACGAGTGTAACGCTGTTATCGCCCAGTGACATTTCGCCGGTGGCCGGATTTCCGGTGCCGAGAAGATTGGGGCCGTTGACGAGAATTGCTGGCGCGATGCGGGATTCGAGGGGTTCGATGGAAGAGCGGATAGGGCGTTTCATGGCAGGTAAATGAGCTGATTTGGATCTTTCGAAGCTGTGGCTAAAGCAGGGGCGATGCCTGCTGCGCTCACATCAGGGGCGACATGGAGAGGAAAACCGTTCGACAGCTTGCGACTCTGTGCGTAGCGATCTGCTTCCATGTTTTCTAAACCGGACAGCGCACTCGTCATCGTGGGCCACGGCTCCACACTGAATCCCGACAGCAGCGGGCCAACGTGGGGGCATGCGGACGCCATCGCGCAACTCGGTGCCTTCGGCGAAGTGCACTGCGCATTTTGGAAAGAAGAGCCGAGCCTGCGGCAGGTGCTCCACTGTGTGAACAAGCGCGAGATTTACGTGGTGCCGAATTTCATCAGCGAGGGATATTTCACGCAGACAGTGATCCCGCGCGAACTCGGTCTGGACGGTCCACAAACGAATGTCGCCGGACGCACGGTGAAATATTGCGCGCCAGTCGGGAGCCACGAGCGCATGACAGATTTGCTTTTGAAACGCGCGGCAGCGGTCGCGCCCGGCGTGCCGCCGAAAGAGACGAGCCTTTTCATCGTCGGGCATGGCACTGGGCTAAACGACAACTCCGCCGTGGCGGCGAAGCGCGAAGTCGAACGCATCCGCGCGCTCGGAATTTTTGGCGAGGTGATTGCTGCGTATATGGAAGAGGACCCGTTCATTGCTAAATGGGACGAGCTTTCGACTCAGCCCAATGTGGTCGTAGTGCCTTTCTTCATCGCCGATGGATTGCACAGCTATGAAGACATCCCGGTTCTACTCGGCATCGCCAGCACATCGCCTGGCGCGGCGAGTGCGACTGGCGCAGGAGTCTTTGCGCAAAACCCGTATCGCCTGCGCGGGCGGACGCTTTTTTACGCAAACTCGATTGGCACCGAGGAAGGATTTGCGGAGGTCATTTTGGATCAGGTGGCGGCGTTCGATACAGCAGCGGCGTGATGATGGATATAAACGCAGCACTCGCCGACTGGCTCGATAAAGGCGGACTACAAATCGGGCAAATCACCATCGCAAAATCAGCCGATGGCTGGGAACTGCACCACACCGACGACATAGGACGCGAAGACCTCCAGCTTTACACAAAATCCGCCGATGCGCGCCAACTCGCGAACCTTGATGGCGCTGGTGCCTACCGCGCGCTGAAAACCGCGCCAAATCTTCGCCACGGCTGGCGGCTTGTGCTGCCGGATGTTGCGGCGGTGCGCAGCGCGCTGGATGCTTTTTACCCGGCTATGATCGGCGTGCAGCTCGCGCGCGAACGCGGCGAACTAACTCCAGTAAATTTGCGCGATACGCTCGCACGACAGACGGGGATGTATCGCGTGACTCAAAAACTCACCGACGAACAAGCGCAGTCACTCATCGCCAGCTCGTGCCGATGCGATGGTGGATGTTTGAAAATAATCCTCTGGCGCATCTCGGAGGAATTGCCGGTGAACTCACTGCCTGCTGAGAAATTTACCGTGCGCGGTGGAAATGAATGGCCGCTTCTTTGCCACGAAGCCTGCAATATTCTCGTGGCAGGCGCGAGGAAAGTGGTGAAGGGGGAGCCGAAAGAAGGATGATTCTCCGCGCTCGCACCGTCATCACAAACACCGGCGGGCCCATCGAGGATGGCGCGGTCGCCATTGTCGGAAATCGGATTGCGGCTGTCGGTGGTTTTGATGAAATCCGAGCGGCATACTATGGCGAAACGACGGATCTAGGCGAGCAAGTGCTGATGCCGGGGCTGGTGAACGCGCATTGCCATCTCGATTACACGATGATGCGGCGCGCGATTAATCCACAGCGCACTTTCACGGAATGGATCATCCGTATCAACGCGCTCAAACGCAGCCTGGATAACAACGATTATCGCGATGCAATCGCCAAGGGTTTCGCCGAATTGAAACAATGGGGCACGACGACGGTGGCGAACATCGAATCGTTCCCCGAATTGCTCCCGGATATGCCGCCGCCGCCCATCCGCACATGGTGGTTTTTTGAAATGATTGATGTCCGCCATCGCCTCGCTGGCGAGGAGACGATTGCCGGCACGCTCGGATTTTTTGATCAGCGCCCCGACTGGCTTGGTGGTTTCGGCCTCAGTCCGCACGCGCCTTACACCGCTAGTGGTAAACTCTACGAACTCACAGCGGATACGGCGGAAAAACTGGGGATGCCAGTGACCACACACGTCGCCGAATCGCGAGAAGAGTGGGAGATGTTCCGGGAAAAACGCGGCGAACTGCACGAGTTCATGCAAAAGCTCGGGCGTTGGATGTTCGACAACCAGGAGCAACGCACGCCACTCGCACACGTCGCCGCACACGCCCGCCTCGGTCCACGATGGTTGCTTGCTCACATGAATGAACTGGACGATTCGGACTTCACGCTGCTCGCCACGATGCCCCAGAAACCAAGCATCGTGCATTGCCCAGGCAGTCATCGCTACTTCCGCCATACACGATTTCCGCTCACGAAACTGCGCAGCATCGGCGTGAACGTCTGCCTCGGCACCGACAGCCTCGCGAGCACACTCACACTCTCGATGTTCGATGAAATGCGCATCCTCGCACGTCAGGAACCACAACTCGATCCATCCGAGATTATAAAAATGGCGACGCTAAACGGCGCAATGGCGCTCGGAATCGAGGCGGGAAAAATTGCGCCGGGCGCGCTGGCCGACTTGATCGCGCTGCCGCACGCTGATAATGCGCGTGAAGTCCACGCCGCCGTGATCGAAAACCGAGAGCCCGTCGCGTGGATGATGCTCGATGGAAAAATCCTTTCCCAATAACATGCTCCGCATCCTCATCACCCTGCTCCTACTCGGCGGGATGAGCTTTGGTGCGACGAAGAAATCTTCCAAGTCGTCGAAGGCTTCTGCCTCTAAAACCGCACATAAAAAGTCGCCCCCAAAGACCACGACAAAAAAGCCAGTCGTTAAAAAAGCAGAACCTCCACTGCCCCCACCTGCCCCGCTCGCACCGGGCGAACTGCCACTCGCTGCCCGCTCCGCGCTTTGTCTCGATTTAAAAACCGGGAAGGTGCTTTACGAAAAAGAGGCGGACGAAATGGAATATCCGGCGAGCGCCACGAAAATCCTCACAGCGCTTCTAGTGATCGAAGCTGGTGATCTCGATAGACTCGTAGAGGTCCAGATCGAGGATACAAAAGTCGAACCAAGCGCGTTGGAATTTAAGCCCGGCGAAAGCTACGCACGGCGTGATCTGCTTTACGCACTGCTACTCAAAAGCGCGAACGACGTGGCTCTAGCGCTGGCTCGCGACAACGCCGGCAGCGTCGAAGCTTTCGCTGAAAAAATGAACAAGCGCGCAGAGGGACTCGGTGCCAGTTCCTCGCACTTCGTAAATCCCCACGGACTGCATGACCCCCACCATTTTACGACAGCACGCGACCTCGCAGCCATCGCGCGTGCAGCGATGCAGGACGAAACCTTCCGCGAAATCGTGAGCACTTTGGAAAAGCGGATGATGCGCGGCGAAGAGGAGGTTTTACTGCGCAATCATAACAAGCTGCTCGGAAAACTGCCTGGCTGCACAGGGATCAAGACAGGCTTCACGCGGCACGCGCAGCAAGTTCTCGTCAGTGGCGCGATGTGCGAGGGGTGTGAGGTAATTTCAGTCGTTCTTCACACAAACAAACCCGGTATTTGGGAAGACTCAAAGATGCTGCTCACAGACGGACTGGAAAAACTCAAAGCACCCGGGGACACAAATGCTGTTCCAGCCGAAACGAAGAGCGCTAGTGGAGCTGACTCGAAGTAGAACAGGTGTATCACTTTAGGTTAGCGGATACCGTTCAGGGTTTATTGCGGCGCTTTCTAAAATGAGAATTCCCCTCCCGCATTTTTGCCTTTCCATTTCTCAGCTCTGAAATAGTCTCATTTCCGCGACACCCCATCGCAAACAGCCCAACCAACCATTTCAGCCATGGCAAAAATCGTCATCATTGACGACGAACCGAACATCGTCGAACTCGTCGTCACCGCCTGCAAAGAACTCGGTCACGAAACGTTTCCTTTCGTCAACAGCGCGAAGGCTCTGGAACAACTGCAGAACATCGCACCGCAACTCGTCATCTCGGACATCAAGATGGGTAAAGTTGACGGATTTGAAATTCTGCGGCGGATCAAAAATTCCGTGGAAAATTGCGAAGTCATCTTGATGACAGGCTTTGGTAACGAGGAGATCGCTGAGAAAGCCATTGGAGAAGGTGCGCGTTACTACATCCGCAAGCCTTTCAAAATTGCCGAAATGCAGACGCGTGTGAAACACACGATAGAATTCACCGACACGGCCAAGGAGAGAGACACGCTCAAGAAAGTGGTGAAGCGTGCGACGAATCCCGAAAATATCATCGGCACTTCGCAAAAAATGGACGGGGTCTATCACCTCATCCGCAAAGTTGCCGACACGGACTCTACGATTTTGATTCAGGGCGAAAGCGGCACGGGCAAAGAGTTAGTCGCACGCGCACTTCATTTCAACAGCAGCCGACAGCACCAGCCGTTCGTCGCGATCAACTGCTCCGCTCTACCGGAAAATTTGCTAGAATCCGAATTGTTCGGTCACAAAAAAGGCGCGTTCACCGGTTCGGTGGCGGACAAGGCAGGGCTCTTTGAAGAAGCGGAACGCGGCACTATTTTTCTCGATGAAGTGAACTCAATGGCGCTCTCTTTGCAGACCAAGCTGCTGCGTGTATTGCAAGAGCGCCAGCTCCGCCGGGTGGGCGACAACAAGACAGTGCCCATCAACGTGCGCGTGCTCGCAGCAACCAACAGCTCGCTGCTGGAATTGGTGAAGGAGGGGAAATTTCGCGAGGATCTTTACTACCGGCTCGCGGTAATCCCGATCGAGATGCCTGCACTGCGCGAGCGCACGGAGGACATCCCATTGCTGGTGCAGCACTTTTTGAAAAAGACCACGGCTGGCGGCGGGCCTGGAGTAAAGATCGAGCCGAAAGCCGTCGAGGCGCTCCAGACTTATTCATGGCCGGGGAATGTGCGTGAATTGGAAAACGCCATCGAGCGTGCCTGTGCGTTATGCGACGATGCGATCATCCGCATCAGCGACCTACCTCCGCAAGTTTTGAAAATGTCCTGCGCTGGAATCGGCGAGAGCGGAGGGGCTATGCCGGTGGGTAAAAAGCTCGATGATTTCATTCACGAACAAGAGCGGCGGTTCATTGATGAAACGATCAAGGCAAACGCCGGAAACCGCGAGAAGGCGGCGAAAATGCTGGGCGTGAGCATGGCGACGCTTTACCGGAAAATTGATGTGAAGACGCCGAAGACAGCCAAGGCAAAATAGCCTGAGTAAGCTGCGCTGACATCCCCATGCGTCTCGATCAGCCGCTCGTTTTCCGCCCGCTCTACATGGAGCGGATTTGGGGTGGACGCCGCTTGGCAGAGAAATTTGGGCGTCCGCTTCCAGATGGCGCGCCCATCGGAGAAAGCTGGGAACTTGTAGATCGTGAGGACGCTCAGAGCGTAGTGGAAAACGGCCCTCTTGCCGGAAAAACATTGCACGAACTTTGGACCACGTTGCGTGAACCGATTTTTGGGTCTGTGGCGGATTCGCCGCGATTCCCGTTGCTCGCAAAAATCCTCGACGCCCGCGAGACGCTCAGTGTGCAGGTGCATCCGCCAGCAAGCATGGCAGGGGAATTGAAGGGCGAACCGAAAACGGAAATGTGGTTCCTGCTGGATTCGGAGCCTGACGCAGAATTGTTCGCGGGATTCCGGAGCGGGACTACGCGTGAAAAATTTGAACTAGCTCTTGAGGAAGGACGCACGGCGGATTTGCTGCACCGGCTGCCTGTGCATGCGGGCGATGCGATTTTCATCCCGAGCGGACGCTGCCACGCCATCGGTGCCGGCTGCTTTATCGTAGAGATGCAGCAGAACAGTGACACGACTTACCGCGTTTTTGATTGGAATCGAGTCGGTCTCGACGGAAAGCCGCGCCCGCTGCATCTGCGCGAGTCGCTGCTTTCGATTGATTTCACCGACCACGAGCCATCTCTCGCCCAACGTGAAGGAGAGAGCGTCGTGAGGTGCGAGTATTTTAAAGTCGAACACTGGGATCTCGAACACACTCGAACGGACACCAGCGCGGGTTGCGCGATTTTCACCCTGCTGAGTGGTGCGCTCACTTGTGGCGGATTCACTTTCAAAGCTGGTGATTTTTTCCTGCTCCCCGCCACGACGACGAACCGCACGCTTGTGCCGACACTGCCGTCAACAAGCGTGCTGCGAACGACGCTTTAGTTGGCTACGGGGCGAGTTTGCGCAGATATGTGAAATTGTAGAGCCCAGTGGCGTGTCCATCTCCCCACGTCGGCTGGATCGCGTAGCCGCCGATCAAATTCCAACCGCGCAGCTCGAAACTCGACGGCTGATACTGCACCTCGGGCGCGAGCACATTGCCGAGCGCATCCGGTTCGCCGCAGCATGCTGCACACGGGCAGGAACGGCGGAGCGACTCAAAAGTAATGTAGGTCTCTCGCCCATCGCTCCACGCGATGGCGAGTTCGTTGCCAATAGTGGCGATGTTGTTCGGAGTAAGGCGCTCGTTCATTTAGTCATCAAAGCCGGTTGCCTCCGGCTTCCAAGCCTTACCGCTTCGCTCTCCAAAAATAGCCGTCCCCACCCGCACAAGCGTCGCCCCTTCTTCGATGGCCACGCAGAAATCACCGCTCATTCCCATTGAGAGCTGCGGTAAGGGCACGCGAAACTCCGTCTGCAAACGATCCCGCAACTCACGGAGTGCGATGAAAAAACTGCGCGCCATTTCCGCCTTGGGCTGCGGGGGAGGAATGCACATCAGGCCGTCTATATTCAGACGACCCAAAGCCAGCAACTCCTCCATCTGCGCACGCAAAAGATCCGGCGCAAAACCAAACTTCGTCCCTTCTCCAGCCACGTTCACTTCCACCAACACGTGAGGAAAAGCACCGCACTCGCCAGCGATACGATCAATGTAGCGAGCCAACTCCAAAGAATCCACGCCATGCAGCATCTCGAACAATGGCAGCGCATGGCGGATTTTATTTTTTTGCAAATGCCCGACGAAATGCCAGCGTGCCCGTGCCGGAATGAGCGGTATCTTAGCACGTGCCTCCTGCACGCGGCTTTCACCAAAAATCAACTGCCCTGCATCCAGCGCTTCAATCACCGATTCGGGCGGATGAGTTTTCGATACAGCGACGAGGGAAATTTCTTCAACTTTTCTTCCTGAACGAGATGCGGCATCAGCCATTAGGCCGCGCACAGCGTCCAAGCGGTCAAATAATGAGTTATTATTCACTGTATTTTGTATTATTTGTCTGTTCAGTAGCAAACTCACAGCATAGCTATCGTATTATTACGTAGAAATAACTGCGTAATAAATCCTTCAAACTCACCATAAACCTTCAAAAATAATGTATATCGATTCATTCAAAGTCTTCTGCGACCTAGTCAAAACCAGCAGTTTCTCAAAGTCCGCAGTGCTCAACAACATCACCCAAAGTGCGGTCAGTCAGCAAGTGCGCAGCTTGGAAATTCGATTCGACTGCACGCTCGTTGAGCGCGGACGGCGCAATCTTTCGCTCACTCCCGAAGGCCTTGCCTTTCATAAGACATGCGAAAAAATAATTTCTGTCTGGGATGATTTCGAAGCACGACTCAAGGAAATCAAAAATGTTGTTGAAGGCGAGGTTCGTGTGGCTTCGATCTACAGCATCGGGTTGCACGAATTACCAGCACGCCTGAAAACTTTTAGCGACAAAAACCCGGATGTGCACGTGCGTGTCGATTACTGCCGTTCACAGCAGGTGTATGAAATGATTGAGTCCGGCAAAGCCGATCTCGGCTTGGTGGCTTATCCTGCAAAACATTCGGGCGTCCTGTTTGAAGTTTTCGATGAAGATCATCTGGTGTTGATTTGCCATCCGAAGCACCCATTGGCCGCAAAGAAGAAAGTTTCACTGAGCGCGCTCAAGGGAGAGAAGTTCCTCTCTTTCGATCCTGAATCGCCCACACGTAAAGCCATTGATCGATGCCTGCGTGACGCCCAAGTGAAGGTCGTGAACGCTGGTGAATTCGACAATATCGAAACAGTCAAACGCTCAGTCGAAATCGAGAGCGGCATCTCCATCGTGCCTTCGCACTCGATAAAGCAGGAGGTGAAAGCTGGCCGACTCGTCGCAGTGGAAATAGAGGGTCAGAAACTAACGCGTCCGCTAGGGCTTGTTTACAGCCGCACGCGTCCCCGTCCCGCGGGCCTGAAAGAACTGATCGCTTCGCTCAAGGAGTCCGCGAAGTAACTCCGATCTTTTCATTCGAGGCCCGTGTCTGCTTCTTTAAACACCATGGAAGCAAACATCGGCATCATAGGCGGCAGCGGGCTTTACCAAATCGAGGGACTCACTGACGTCTGCGAACACCAGTTGGAGACGCCTTTCGGAAGACCCTCTGATGCAATCATCGGTGGAAAACTCGGCGGGCGGCAGGTCTTCTTTTTACCAAGGCACGCGCGTGGGCACCGTATTTTGCCGCATGAACTTCCGCACAAGGCAAACATCTGGGCTTTGCGCTCACTAGGCGTGCGATTCGTTGTGTGTGTGACTGCCGTGGGTTCGTTGCAGGAAAAATATGCACCACGACACATCGTGCTTCCGTCGCAGTTTTTTGACCGCACATCGCAGATTCACACATTCTTCGGCGCTGGAATCGTCGCGCACGCCTCATTTGCAGAACCGATCTCTGCGGCATTGCAGCAGATCATTTTCGAGGAAGGAAGCGAGCTAGGCTGCACGATGCACAAGGGTGGCACCTATGTGAATATGGATGGTCCGCAATTCAGCACACGTGCAGAGAGCGAGACGAATCGAAAGCTTGGCTTCGACGTGATCGGCATGACCAACCTCGCCGAAGCAAAGCTTTGTCGCGAAGCAGAAATCGCCATGGCAACACTCGCTATGATCACCGATTACGACTGCTGGAAAGTCGAGGAGGAACCAGTGACTGCGGAGGCCGTCATCTCCCATCTGCTCGCCAATGCGGACACTGCCAAACGCATTCTAGCCCGAGTGGTTCCGCGCATTCCAACTACGGCGGACTGGCCGGAGCATCGTGCGCTGGACATGGCGCTAGTGACTGACCGCAAGCTGTGGCCGGCGAAAACTGCGGAGAAACTCAAACCAATCCTCGGGCGCTTTTTGTAAATTAGTGCAAGCGGCACCGCTGGTTTTTTCGGCTTATTCGACAGCCGCAATCATCCGCGTTGCCTGTGCGGCGGCGCGCACGTTGTGGACGCGGAAAATTTGCGCGCCACGCAGCATTCCGCTCACGAGACAGGCGATGGTGCCCGCATCGCGTTCCGGCGCGGGCAGGCCGAGCACGGCGCCGATGACTGTTTTGCGCGACACTGGCAGGAGCAGCGGACGGCCAAAGTGGTGCAGCCGTTCCAACTCGCGGTAGATGCGCAGGTTGTCGTCTCGCTGTTTCGCGAAATCTATGCCGGGGTCGAGAATCGTTGCCTCGCGTGGCACGCCCGCTTTTTCCACGAGTGCGATTTTTTCTGAGAAGAAGTCATCGAGTCGCGCCATCACGTCATCGTAGCCGACGTGCGTGTGTGCGACTTTCGGCTGGCCCACTGTGTGCATGATGAGCAGCGCTGCGCCCGTGTCGGCGCAAATGCGCGCATTCTCGTCGTCGGGCAGTGCGCCGATGTCGTTGAGGATGTGACCGCCGCGCGGCAGCACGCGACGCGCGACGCCGGGCCGCCATGTGTTGATGGAAAGCAAAGTCGGATCGTCCCAGCGTTCGATGAAACGCAGCAGTTGCGACGCTTCCTCCTCCTCGGGGATTGGGCCGCGATTGGTGCGCGCGCTTTCGGCCCCGATGTCCACGATGTCCGCGCCGTCGGCGACAAGCTGCCGCGCTTTCACCACCGCTGCTTCGATGTCCGTGATGCCGTCGCCGGAGAACGAATCCGCGACCAGATTCACAATGCCCATGATGAGCGGACGGCGTGGAAAAGTGATCGTGTGGCCGCGAGCGAGGAGTTTCACGGCAGCGGCACGGTGGAGCGTTTGCGGCGCGTGAAACGCAGCGTCTCCGTGTAGCCGCAAATTTTTGCCAGCGCCGCAGCCTCCACGAAACGCGCGCCCACATCCCCAGGCGTGTGAGCGTCGGAGCTAATCAGAATCGGCACGCCCGCCGCGTTTGCGAGTTCAATGAATTCACGTGCCGGATATTGCTCGGCGCATTCCTTTCGCCAGCCAGCGGTGTTGATTTCGTAGGGCACGCCTGACTCCGCAAGCGCGGCAATCGCGCCGTCGTAGTAGCGTCGCAAGTCGCCCGCCGGATGAATGCCAAATTTTTTCGGCAAATCTGGATGCGCCACAAAATCAAACAGTCCACTGCGAATACACTGCGCATAGAGCCGCCAGTAGCTCGCCCAGATTTCCTCCGCTGCGCCGCCCGTGTGACGGCTGAGATACTTTGGATTATCCACCTCCCAGCCCTCCGGCAGATAATGGACGCTGCCGATGAGGTAATCCCATTCCGCCATACCCGCGAGTTCTTCGATCCACTTTTCTTGTCCGGGGATGAAATCACATTCCAGCCCGAGCTTGATGTTGAGTTGCGGAAATTCCGCGCGCGCCTTCGCGACTTCGTCGAAATAGCGCGGCAAATCCTCGCGCAACATCCGCCAGTCATCGAACGGTTCCGGCATCGGATTGTGATCCGCAAAACCCAGTTCCCCCAGACCGCGCTCCACCGCCGCACGTGCATAATCCACTGGCCACCCCTCCGCATGACGGCAGAGCGGCGTGTGCGTGTGGTAATCAGCAAGATTGGTGAGCAGCGAAGGCACAAGCCGTCTCTACGCTCCCGCCGCCCCACAGGCAACGCCGCACTCTGATCGCCCTTTTAAGTGATGCCCGGCAATGCTGGTTGACCCTTTGAAGGACTGGGACGAGTGTAGCTGGGATTTGTTCAGGGCCGCTCGCCATTTCGGGTGAGGCACCGGTCGCTGCTGTGGTGAGGCGGACAAGAATCCGGGAACTGCTGCCTATGAATACACTGACCAATACCAAACACATCGCCTTCGTCGGCGATTACGTGCCGCGACGCTGCGGCATTGCCACTTTTACAGCGGACATTTGCGAGGCCATCGCTGCGGAGTTTCCGCAGGCGCAGTGCATCGTGGGGTCTGTGAATGATCGGCCCGAGGGATACGATTATCCATCGCGGGTGCGGTTCGAGATTGATGAGCAGGAGTTGGATTCCTACCGGCGTGCAGCGGAATTTTTGAACATCAACAACGTCGAAGTCGTTTCCGTGCAGCACGAGTTCGGCATCTATGGCGGTGCTGCGGGCGCACACTTGCTCGAGTTTCTGCGCGAGGTGCGAAAGCCGGTGGTCACGACGCTGCACACCGTTCTCAGCGAACCGAACAGCGATCAGCGTGCGGTGATGGAGCAACTCAATGTGTTCTCGAATCGCTTCATCGTAATGGCCGAGCGTGGGCGAGATTTGCTGATGAGCGTTTATGGTATCGCGCCGGAGAAAATAGATCTCATTCCACATGGCGTGATTGATATGCCGTTCATTGACTCGAATTTTTACAAGGACGTCTTTGGCGTGGAAGGAAAGACGGTGCTGCTCACCTTTGGTCTGCTATCGCCGAACAAGGGCATCGAGCACGTCATCGAGGCGCTGCCGGAGATTCTCAAGCGGCATCCACAAATCGTGTATCTCGTGCTCGGCGCGACGCACCCGCATTTGCTGGCGCGCGAAGGCGAGGCGTATCGTGAAAAACTGGAGCGTCTCGCGGAAACGTGCGGCGTGTCGGAGCAGGTAATATTTTACAACCGCTTCGCAACGATCGAGGAGTTGAAGGAATTCATTGGCGCGGCGGACATTTACATCACGCCGTATCTCAACGAAGCGCAGGTCACTTCCGGCACGCTCGCTTACACGTTCGGCGCCGGGAAGGCGATCATCTCCACTCCGTATTGGCACGCGCAGGAGTTGCTCGCAGGCGAGCGCGGTTTGCTGGTTCCGTTTCGGGATTCGGCGGCGATTGCAGAGGGCGTGAATCATTTTCTCTCGAACCCGACTTTGATGACTGCGATGCGAAAGCGTGCGTGGAAAGCAGGGCGCGAGATGATCTGGCCGGTCGTCGCGCGGCGCTACATGGAGAGTTTCGAGCGTGCGCGCGCGAGCCTCAGCGTGCCGTCGGTGGAAACTGTAGCCGTCCGCACTATCGAGCACGCGAACTATCCCGTCCCGCCACTGAAGCTCGATCATCTGCTCAAGATGAGCGACCACACGGGCATCTTTCAGCACGCGATCTACAACGTGCCGAACTACCACGAAGGCTATTGCACCGATGACAATGCGCGTGCGTTTATCTTCACCGTGCTGCTGCAAAAAATGGAGGAGCCGCAGCCGGAGATTGAGCGGCTGGAAAGCAGCTACCTCGCGTTCCTGTGGTATGCGTTCGATGCGAATACGTCGCGCTTTCGCAACTTCATGAATCATCACCGGCAGTGGATCGAGCGTGCCGGCTCGGAGGACAGCCACGCACGCGCGCTATGGGCTGTCGGCACAGCGCTCGGGCGCTCGCGCAACGAAGGACATCGCAATCTCTGTGCGCTGCTTTTTCAACGCGGACTGCCGCCGGTCGCGCGGTTCAGTTCACCACGTGCGTGGGCGTTTGCGTTGATCGCGATTCACGAATATCTGCGCACTTTTTCCGGTGACCGCGTGGTGGCGAAAATGCGCGACCTGCTCGCGAGGAAACTCGTGGCTTTGTATCACACAAATGCATCGTCGAACTGGCAGTGGTTCGAGCGCATCGCTACCTACGATAACGCCAAACTCTCGCACGCACTGATCCTGAGCGGTCATTGGACTTCCAACGGCGAAATGCTCGATATCGGACTCAATTCGCTGCGTTGGCTGCTCGAAGCGCAGACTGCGGAGGGTGGTCACTTCGCGCCGATTGGTTGCCACGGATTCTGGACGCATGACTGCGAGCGTGCGCGTTTTGATCAACAACCGCTCGAAGCACACTCAATGCTCTCCGCTTGTCTCGAAGCGTTCGCTGTCACGCGGGATGACTACTGGCACCGCGCAGCGCGCAGTTGCTTCGAGTGGTTTCTCGGTCGAAACGATCTCGGCCAGTCGCTCTATGATCCGACGACAGGCGGTTGCCGCGATGCGCTGCTGCAGGATCATCTCAACCAGAATCAGGGCGCAGAATCCTCGCTGGCCTTCTACCTTTCCCTCGCCGAACTCACACACGCAGAAGGCGTGCAACCCGCGATCCTGCCGATATGCGCAGCTTGACCATCCATTCTACGGGCATCGCCCTCCGGCCCAATAACGCCCGCGTGCTCATCCGCCCATTCATCCCGGGAGACACGGCGCGCATCGTCAATATTCTCGGACGCGCGCTTGCGCTCAGCGAGGCCGAGATCGAGGAACAACTGGTCGCCGTCACCGAGGATTTCGGAACGCGGCATTTGAATCTCCGCACTTTCTGGCGTCGTCATTTTGATCGGGTGAAAGGATACGTCTTCAGCGGACGTCCGCTCTCCGAAGCCCGGCAGCTCTACATCGGCGCGCTTTTTCCGGTGAATATGCGCTCGAATCCGCCGCGCTTTTCAATCCCTCCATCGTGCCGCATCCGGATCAATCCGGTCTCGCCGAGGGCGAGCTGCGTTTTATTCTCAGTCTACGTGCGACCGGTGAGGGACACATCTCGTCCATCGAATTTCGCACCGGCATCATCCATGCCGATCACAGTATTACGATGGAAGAGCCGTCACGATTCGTCACGGCACCGAAGCTGAATCCGAATCCGACTTACCTCAAAACTGCATTCCTTCACAAATTGATGGAGATGGGTTTCGAGAATGACTGGTCGGCAGCCGTCATGACGTCGCTTGGAGACAACTTCACACTTAGTGAACTTGAAACAGCCATGCGTCGTGCGGTGCGAGGTGCCGGGCCGCTGCCGCGTGAAGTGCAGCGCACGATGGAGTGCGTGCGATGGCTCGCGGAGTCGAACTACGAAGTTCACTTTGATCCATCCGTCGCCGTCTCGGAGCGCATTATTTTCCCCGTCTCGTCGAACGAGAGCAACGGAATGGAGGATGCCCGCTTCGTGCGCTTCATCGAAGACGACGGCAGCGTGATCTACTACGCGACATATACGGCCTACAATGGTCGCGCGATTCTCCCGCAGCTTCTCGAAACCACCGACTTCCTCAGCTTCCGCGCCCGAACGTTGAACGGACGCGCGGTGCAAAACAAAGGCATGGCTTTTTTCCCGCGCCGCATCGGCGGGCGCTTCGCCATGATCTCGCGACAGGACGACGAAAACCTCTTCCTCATATATTCCGAGAATCCCCATTTTTGGAGCGACCCGCAGTTGTTGCGGCGTCCATGTCATTCGTGGGAGGCGGTGAAAATCGGTAACTGCGGATCGCCGATTGAAACCGAAGCCGGCTGGCTCGTCATCACGCACGGCGTCGGTCCGATGCGCAAATACTGCATCGGCGCGATGCTGCTCGATTTGGAAGATCCGAGCAAAGTGATTGGCGAACTCGAAGAACCGCTCCTTCGTCCCGAGGGCAATGAGCGCGAGGGCTACGTGCCCAATGTCGTCTATACCTGCGGCGCGCTCGTGCATCGAGGGCAGTTGATTCTTCCCTACGGAATCAGCGATGTGACGACGAAAATCGTAACTCTGGAAATCAAAGCACTCCTCGCCGCCTTTACCCGTTATTGAGTCGCGATTAGACCGTGCTCAGGACGCGGGGCTCCGGGGATTTTTCGAGGGCGGTTTCGTTGGCGGCGATGCCGAGGAGGTTTTTGGCTTCAAATTCCTTGCACCAGCCTTTGATTTCCGTGTCGTTGAAAATTTTCCCGAGCACGCGGCGGAGCAATCCTTTCAACGAAGGATTTTCGAGTTCGCTGAGGCTTTGGATGGCTTGCTCTTTGTAGCGTTCGTCATCTTAGAATTCTATAGAACGAACAATCTGCTCGCAATTCGCTATGGTTATGCGAAGCCGCGATAACTTCCTCATGGGATTTTCACTCCAGCTATTCACGGACTTGCGTTTTGTATGGGCCTGCGTGGGTTTCCTAACCACGCTTGCTTTGGTGACTGGTGCGCTTTGGTTGTGGCGCTGCCGTCAGGCAATAACGGCATTGAAAAAAGCGCGCATCACTCTCGCTGGGAGTTCGGGGCAGACCGAGTTTGCGGCGGATTATCACGGATTTATTGAGCGAATTCGGGGAGCAGTCAGACGCGTGCCGGCATTTCACGAGGCTTGGGAGCGGTGGGAACGGATTCTCCAGTCGTTCCAAAGAGCGGATGGTAAGCAGGTAATTTCCGCCGAAAAGCCAGCGAGCGATTTTTTCACTCTCGCGGCTTGGGAGCGGAGCATGGCTATGCACTGGTATCGCGCGCTGCCAAATTATCTCGTGGGGCTGGGGCTGTGTTGCGCGTTTCTCGGTGTAGTCGCTGTGATCCAAGGCGCTGCAACGAGCCTTCAAACCGCACAGCATGTTGCGCTTTCTCCGGAAGAAATCGCGCAATACAAGGACAAGCCGTCTGAGGCAGCGGGTTATCTAGCTGCAAAGGTTGCTGCCATGCAAACGGAAGCATTGCGGAGTCTTCTGGATGCGGCATCGTTCAAATTCGTCACCTCGCTCGTAGGCGTCGCGATGTCGCTGGCCTACTCGCTGTTCTTTCGCTGGCGGCGCATCAACGTCGAACGCCACATCGCGGACTTGGTGGCTGATTTGAACCGCCGGGTTTTCATGTTGAATCCCACGGCGCTACTGCTCCAAATCCGCGAGGAAAACCAGCATCAGACGGGATGCTTGGAGACGATGGCAACGAACGTCGGAGTGGCTGTCGGAGAGCAGTTCACGAAGGCAACGCAGGTGATGGGGGACGCGCTTTCGCGGCTGGAAGCCACTGTGCAGGCAATGGGGGCGCAGATGGGCGAAAAGACCGATGCGATGAAGCAGGCGATTGACGGCATGAGCGGCGGGATCGTCGAGACAACCTCGAAAGATCTCGAAAAACTTGTGACTGCCGCAGTTGAGTTGCTCAATACAACGCTCAAACAGCACCTCGAAGAAGTGGCCAACGCCTTGAAAGATACCGGTGTAGAAATCGAAGCTGCGCGCTTGGCGTTTGGCGAGGTGCTCGGGCACGCGCGAGTGGTGCGTGGAGAGTATGCCACGCTGGCGGAGGAAATCCAGGCACGCACTAGCGAGGTGAGCGAACTGCTATTGAAAGCTGAGGGTGAAGTAGAGACAAGACTGCGCGGCGCGGTGACGGCCGCGGAGGAAATCCAAACAGCCCTTGGCAAGGCGGCGGAGAGCGCATCGGGCATGGATTCTCTTGGTGCGGGACTGGCTAAGGCGGCATCGGCGGTGGAGAGTGCCGCGACCAACTGGCAGACGATGGGCGAGGATTTCAGCAAGCTCACGCTCGCAAATGGCAACGCATCCGAAACGGTGCGGGCGGCGATGGAATCGCTGCGGGCGCATTGGGAGGCGCAGGGGGCGAGGATCGGCGAAATAGACACCCACCTCGCGGCGACGATTGGCGCGGTTCAGCAGCATTTTGACGGTTACGCGCTACGACTGCGGGAATACACGACGGAACTGGATTCACAGCTCGGCCGTGCCGTGGGCAGCTTCAGTGCGGTGATTGAGTCGCTCAGTGATGCACCCGAGCGTTTCGGAGATGCCGGAGCGCAGTTGCAAAAGGCCGCGCAAAACGCCATGAGTGCGCTGGAACCGCTCCGCAAACTCGATGGCCTCGCCGCCGCAATTTCCAAATCGGCTGACGCCTTGCGTGCGGCCATTCCTGAAGCACAAGAACCTCAGCCGTGAACGAACCATCCGGCCAACACGACGAAGCGGAGGAAAACTACTTCATCTCGCTCAGCGACCTCATGACCGGCGTGGTCTTCATCTTCGTGATTCTGCTTTGCGCGTTCGCCTTTCACTACCAGAGCGCCCAACGCGACGCTGACTCGAAAGCGAAAGACTACAATGATGCCAAAGCAAACGCCGATGCTGAAAAAAAGAAGGCGGATAACGCACAGGATCTGGCAAACGAAGCGACAGAAAAAGCCAAGGCTGCAGAGGCGGATGCGAAAGAGAAAGGGCGGAAGATTGACGCGCTCAGTAAGCTGCTGCGCGACCGCGACAATGCCCTGCGCGTGATCCTGAGCGAACTTGTGGACAAGCTTGCGGCTCGCGGAGTCCGTGTGATGTTCGACCCGGCGACGGGTGTCATTCGTCTGCCAGAGGAGCTGCTTTTCGATCGTGGCAGCAACATCCTGAGCGAGAGCGGACGGCGTGGCCTTTCGGTGTTGGCGGAGGAAATCGTCCCCGTCCTGCATCGCGGTTGCGCAGAAGGCTCCACTTTCCGGCTCGAAGCCGTTTTCATCGAAGGCCACACTGACGCCGATCCGATTCGTTCACCGCGCTTCGCGGACAACTGGGATCTCTCCGCCGCACGCGCGACGAACACCTATCGCACGCTCACCGCGGCCAAGCCTGAGCTGGAATCCTTCCGCAATCCGGGCGGGCTCCGTGTCATCGGCGTGAGCGGCTACGGCGAGAACCGTCCCGTGGCTCCGAACGACACGGATGCAAACAAAAAGGCGAACCGCCGTGTGGACTTGCGGTTCCTCATGGCGCGCCCGACAGATGCCGAACTCGAACGCGCACGGCGGGAAATTGATGGACCGCCAAAGCCCGAAAAGTGACCGCCATGCCGTCGCCTCTCGCCGTCCAGTTGCAATCGCTGCGTAGAAGCCTCCACTCTCGCGAAGTGCAGCCATTTCCCGTGCGCGCTCTAACGGCTGCCGTGAATGCGCTCGGTGACTGTGCGCTTGCGGAACCTCCGCCGCCACACGACCGCCTCGCCAAATTGTTTGAAAACATCTGCGCACAACTCTCCGCAGGCGTGCCTGTGGTGGAACTCAGCAAATCTGAGTGGCTGGATGCACCGTGGCTAGTGTTCGAACGCTGGAATGAGCGCGCCTTTGTAGAAGTAGGCGCGTTTCGCAATGGATTGTCGCTGGCGGCGGGTGCAAGCGCGATGGTGGGCAGGCGGTGTATCTACGTATTTCTCCGCGACTACGACCCGGAGGCTGCGCGTATTACTGCGCCGCTAGGACTCGTGATTAGTGACGCTCTACAAGCCGGACACGAAACGCTTGCGGCGTGGGTAGAGCGAAGTCGGCAATTCCGCCATTTTGCGCCCGATGGTGGGCCGCCGGCTGTCGTGGAACAGTTGCGTTCTTCTCGTCCCGAAAAGCCGGTGACACATCATTTCGAAGATGTCGGAATCAGCGGCCCACTCGCACACGGCGGCTTTTCGTTTGGGATGCTACTCGCATGGTGCAGTCGCGCACACGAGCGTCCTTGGGAAAATCAGGAAATCATTGAGAATTGGATGACTCAGTGTTCCGGCCCAATGGCGGGTAGAGAGTATCGAGTTGTTGAGCGTCTTTTATTACCGTGGCGCTCCGAAGACCCCGCCGGAGAATGGAGAACACCGCTACTCTCTTGGCTGCAAGAGCGATACGGTGATCCTCGTGATGCTGTTGCAGGCGTTTGGCCGCAAGTGGACGCGGAACTTCGTGATGTCGCTGTCCGCTGGCTAACGCTACAAACCATCGAAGGATTTTTCGAGGCGCTTGACGATTATGCACGTCGGCGCGGAGATGATGCGATGCGGCAGCAATGGCCATTTCGCAAAGCATTCTGGCTTGCATACTACCGCCGTGGTGTCGTTCTTGATGCCAAGGCCGCAGTCGGGCGTGATATGGAGGAATGTCTTGGTTGGCAATCGCTCAAGTCACGATTTGGAAACCGGCTTGCGAAGCTCGAAAAGTTTGAATCAAAGCAATCCGCACTCTTCCTCAAGCTCCGTGGCCTCTTGGTGTTTGTCGGCACACACAATGCGAAATGCCGCCTTTGGGATGAGGCGTCCCCGCATGCTCCAAATCTTCGCAGAACCTCGTTTCACTACTCTGAAATCATCGCGATCCCGCGCACAGATTTACTTGTGGATGGGTATGCTAACGAGACGGGTATTGCCCACATGGGCGCAGAAAACGGAACGTGGCAGCGTAAATTACGCGACTTCCTGCGCCAAAGGATCGGCGTCTCGATTCCTGATACTGAACTGATGCCATGACATACGACCTCAATTCAGAAGGCTTTCTCCTACGCAACAACGGGCAGCCTTTTTCTCAATGGGCGATAGACGCCAAACCCGTTCTCAGCGCCGCTTGCGCAACTCTTGCGGCACTTGCCGAGGAAAGCAGCTCGGAGCTTCTGCGTGACGGAGATTCAGGCTTTCTCTTGCCCCATGCAGACGCTGCCGCATTGCCGGAAGCGGAAGCTCGAGCCCTGGGATTGCCTCAACGGTCGCCGTTCAGTTTGAGCATTCAGCATCGTGGAACGTTGGCGTCGCCGGACTTTCGATTTCAACATCAACTCTTCAACGATGGTCGCCCGCTCATCGGGCCAAGGCGAGTCGGCTGCGTCATTCAAACAGGAGCGCAATCATGGCGATTGAGCTCCGCACATTTTGCCCTGCTCGATGGGATGGATGCGCTCAACGGTGGGCTCATAGGCTCAATGGAAGAGCGGATGCGAGTGTTTGCACGCTTTGAGCAGTTCCTCTCACAGCAGGCGCGTGATTCAGTAAATGTCAGCGGCTATCTTGCGGCGACGCATGTGGCGGTAGCCGGGGCCTTTTCGCTGCGGCTACGCGTGAAGGATGGGCGTTTTCGACTTGAACCGGTGCTGCACGCAAGCACGGCGACAGAAACGGACACACCGCCCGAGTTACTCCCGCCAGAGCAGCACAAAGAGTTCATCCGAACTCACGAAGCCGGGCGAGGGCGCTTTGCGCTCGGCGGCTCGCATTTTCTCGTCATTGAGGAAGACATGCAGCGTGCGCTAGACCTCGTAGCGGAGGTTCAGAAAAAGGACGACGGACACCAGACGGACTTCCTGCGCAATCCGCGTGCTTTTCTCCGTGCAGAATACGGTGATGCGCTACCGGAGGAAACACTGGACGCTCTATTCGTGGAGACCCCTCAGTATTTGTCTGATCGCGTGAAAGGCATTGGGCTTTGGGACCCGCCGATCATTCCATGGGTGAAGTTGCCTGCGAATTCATGGCTACCACCGGAGGAATCTGGAATCGATTTTGGCGGCGTTCGCGTTGCGGTGCCGACTGCGCAGACAGACGAGATTATTCAGCGAGTGGAGCAGGCAATCGCGAGTGGAGATCCGGAGGTTGAAATCGGCGGGCAGATGGTTCCGGCAACTCAAGCGACGCTCGCGGCTTTGGAAAAAGTGAAATCGCTGGGTCAAACACCGAGAGAGCAAATCGAGCGCGAACAAAGCGCTACCACTGATCGCACCGTGCTTTTGATCGAGCGCGACTTTGATGATGCCGGCGCTGCGACTCGTCGCAGGAGCCGTGAGAGTGCGACCGATTTGTGGCTCCCTGTCGGCTTGCGGAGCACTTTAAAGCCACATCAGGAAACCGGCCTTCGCTGGCTGCAAACAACATGGCGCGAAGGCCGAAGCGGTGTGCTGCTTGCGGACGACATGGGCCTTGGCAAGACCCTACAATGCCTCGCTTTCCTCGTCTGGCTGCGGCACGCACGGCCCGAGCGTGCGACGAATGAAGGCGGCTTCCTCATCGTCGCGCCAACGGGCTTGTTGCGAAACTGGGAGCAGGAATTCACGCAGCATCTTGATGAAGCGGGACGCCGTTTGCTCGGCCCGCCACTCCGAGCTTACGGAAGTGACCTTGCACGGCTGCGAGTCGGTGCGGGCAATGACATCGTGCGCGGTGGCGTCTCGCTACGGACAGACGAAATCGCAAGTGCCGGATGGGTGCTGACGACCTACGAGACGCTGCGAGATTACCATCACAGCCTGGGGACGATTCGCTGGCAGGTGCTCGCCTTTGACGAAGCGCAGAAAATCAAGACACCCGGCACGCTCGTGAACGAAGCCGCGAAGGCGATGAACGCAGACTTCTCTCTAGCGCTGACCGGCACGCCGGTAGAGAACCGCTACGCTGATCTGTGGAGTATCGTGAACACCGTAGACCGAACCGCACTCAGCGCTATCGGCGGAGGCTCCCTCTTTGAATTCAGTGCGAAATTTGAGGCAGAGCCGGAAGATTCCGCGCTCCGCGAACTTCGCAACCATCTCACAGAACCAGCAGCCAGCGCGCTCATGCTGCGGCGGATGAAACACGACATCCTCGAAGGACTGCCGCCCAAGACAGAACACAAAGCTCCTGCCGATATGCCGCCAGACCAAGCGCGACTTTACGCGGAAGCGGTGAATCGAGCCCGCAGCATCCGCGAGCGCGGGATGATGCTCAAAGCCTTGCAAGAGTTCCGCGCAATCTCCCTGCATCCGTGGTTGATGAATGCGGAGGAACCGCCGGACATTTCTGCCCTCGCCGCGTGCTCTGCGCGAGTTGCGGAATGCTTTCGCGCCCTGCACCACATCCGCGCTCGGGGAGAAAAGGCACTCGTGTTTGTGGACTCACGGCGGATGCAAAAGTGGCTGCGCATCGTGATGCCATCGGAATTTGGCCTCGCTGAACCTCCCTCGTGCATCACCGGTGAAGTCCCCGGCGCACGGCGTCAGGCTATAGTAAACGCCTTCCAAACCTTACCGGCCGGATTCGCGGTAATCCTTCTCTCGCCCCGTGCTGCTGGAGTCGGTCTCACCCTCACAGCGGCGAATCACGTCATCCACCTCGACCGTTGGTGGAATCCCGCCGTGGAAGATCAATGCACCGACCGCGTCTATCGCATCGGCCAAGAGAAGGCCGTGCAAGTCTGCCTCCCAATTGCACGCCACCCCGACCCACACCTCGCTGACATCTCTTTCGACCTCACGCTCGACCGCCTCATGCAGCGCAAGCGCACTCGCAGTCGCGACTTGCTCAATCCACCCGTGGAGACGGCGCAAGATACCGATGAGCTTTTCCGCAGTATTTGCGGACAATTGCCGAGCTAGACCGTGCTCAGCACGCGGGGCTCGGGAGATTTTTCCAGTGCGGTTTCGTTGGCCGCGATACCGAGGAGGTTTTTGGCTTCGAATTCCTTGCACCAGCCTTTGATTTCCGTGTCGTTAAAAATTTTTCCGAGCACGCGGCGGAGCAATCCTTTCAAAGAAGGATTTTCCAGTTCACGGAGGCTTTGAATGGATTGTTCTTTGTAGCGTTCGAGGAGGTCGGTGCAGCGCTCCACTGCGCCGAGATCGCGATAGAGTTGCTCGACTTCGGCAATGCCCGCAGTGCTCGTGCGCGACCACAATGCGCTGGTGATTTTTCGATGCTCGCACTCGGCGCGTTCGTGTGCGGTGGCGAGGAGCAGGCTGGGGCGGAGGCCGGCGATATCGCTGGTGTCGGCGGTCTGGCCGAGGTCGGCGAGGTCGTCGCGGATTTGGTAGGCGATTCCGAGTGCTTCGCTATAGGCGTGCAGCACGTCGCGCACGGTGTCGTGTGTTTCGACGCCCGCAAACAGCGCGCCGATGCGCAGCGCGACCTCGAAAGCGGGAGCGGTTTTCTTTTTGAAAATATCGAGCACTTGTAGGCTCGTGAGCACATCGGGCTGGCGTGCCCAGACGAGTTCCGCACCCTGACCACGGCTGAGTTCGCGCTGGCCTTCGGCGGCGACGAGGAGCATTGCGGCGCGTTGTTCGGCGGAAATTTCGCACGCGCTCAGTAGGCGGTAGCCTTCGCCGATGAGCAGGTCGCCGATGTTCAATGCGACGGGGACGCCGTGTTCTTCGTGCAGCGTTTTTTCGCCGTAGCGCGTGGCGTCGCCATCTTCGATGTCGTCGTGAATGAGCGAGGCTTTGTGGAAGCACTCGACGGCGATGGCGGCGCGCTTGAGGTCGTCGGGTAATGTGGCGTTTGGACCCGCGAGTGCGCGCCATGCGGCGACGGCGAGGAAGGGCCGCCAGCGTTTACCCGCACGGGTGAGCCACTCGCGCGCGATGCGTTCTGTTTCGCCCTCGGCGGGGCCGATGAGCGCGGTGAGTGATTCGCTGGAAAACCACGAGTCCACTTCGCTGCGGAGCGTGCCGAGATCGAGGCGGCGCGTGGAATCGTCGGCGGTGAGGTGGATGTAGTCCCACACCCAGTCGAGATCCACGGTCGTATCAATGCAGTCGTCTTGCAGCAGCGGCACGGCGACGCCGGGAATGGCGGCGGCCTCCATGTAGGGGAAGCTGCGCTCCAGCACGCTGAGGCACGAAATGCCGACGATGGCCTCGATTTGCCCTGTCTGGATGAGCGACATCACGATGGCGCTACCCTCGGCGACGAGCACCGCGTAGCCGAGGCGCTCGGCTTCGTTTTGGAGATCCTGAATCGAGCACTGGCCGCATTGTTTGCACAGCAGGCCGAACTCATCGAACGGCGCGGGGCATTTGCTTTCGAGGCGCAGGCATTTCGGCATGAGCAGCAGCCGGCGCTCGAACGGCACGGCGGCGAGTTGCTCGCGCCACAGCTCGTTGTTGATCAAAACACCCACGTAGTCGCGGTAGATGGCCGCGCAGCCGATGCGCTGGACGAGGCGATCTGCGTGCTCGCCGAGTTCCGCGAGCGGGACGGGTGGCGTGGGGCAAAACTCCGCGACGTAATTCCGCACCGCGTGCAAAATCGCTGTGCGTTCCTCGATGGTCTGCGGGATGTTTTTCTTCGGCTGACGAAAACGCGGCGGAGCCACCGGCTTCGGGAGCGAAAGTGAAATGGGCGGCACTGGCTGGCGCTGCGATTCAGTGGACATTGGTGAGGACGTTAGCGGCTGTGTGCGACAATCCGCAAGGGCGGAGGTTTCTTTGCGCGGGAGCGCAAAGAATCTGTTTGTCCCATCCGTCGAGCGCTGCGGCGCATAAGCCAACCGTTATGCGAGAATGGATTTCACGAGCATGCCGTGCACGTCGGTGAGCCGGAAGTAGCGGCCTTGGAATTTGTAGATGAGCTTTTCGTGATCGATGCCCATGAGGTGCAGCATCGTCGCGTGGAGGTCGTGGACGTGGACGCCGCCTTCGACGATGTTGTAGCCGTAGTCGTCGGTTGCGCCGATAACGGCGCCGGGCTTCACTCCTCCGCCCGCCAGCCAGATGCTGAAGCAGCGTGGGTGATGGTCGCGCCCGTAGTTGTTGCCGCTCATTTTGCCCTGACAGTAAGCGGTGCGTCCGAATTCTCCGCCCCAGACGACGAGCGTGTCGTCGAGAAGGCCGCGACGTTTGAGGTCGGTGATGAGCGCGGCAGAGGCCTGATCGGTTTGTTTGCACTGGCGGGTGATTCCGCCGACGACATCGCCGTGCTGGTCCCAGCCTTGGTGGAAGAGCTGGATGA
>JBEIQV010000005.1:0-29892 GCA_040376335.1 Verrucomicrobiia bacterium
AGGGGAGTCAGGCTCAGCAAAGGCAGAGCAATTTACAGAAAAACTTTTACACCGACGGCGCAGTCCGCGATCAGGACGACACTGAGATCGTCTTCAGTGGCGGCGTTGCCGTTGCATTCTAAATAACCGCTAGCTGCGGTTGGTCATGCGGCTCCCCGGGGTTTAGGTGTCCCCGGGGAGCACGCAGGCCGCAGAACCAACAGTCGAGGAATGGCCCGCCAAACGTGTGGTAACGGGACGGCGTGCGCGGGACTGGGATCTGTGGCAGGGCCGATTGATGGCTGGCGATGCACTCGCATCAAACCAAAAAACAGAGGAATAAATTATGTTGAACAATCTTACTCAAAAATTGCGCGCAATCGCGCTCGGCACAGGCATCGCGGCAGCGGTGCTGACCACTCAGGCGCAAGAAACCGTGAAGGTCGGCGTCCTTCACTCACTCAGTGGAACGATGGCGATCTCGGAAACTTCGCTACGCGATGTGCTCCAGTTCACATTCGACGAAATCAATGCCAAGGGCGGCGTGATGGGCAAAAAAATCGCGCCTGTGATCGTGGACGGCGCGTCGAACTGGCCGCTCTTCGCAGAAAAAGCCAAGCAGCTCCTGGAGCAGGACAAGGTCGCAGTGACTTTCGGCTGCTGGACGAGCGTTTCGCGCAAATCTGTGCTTCCGGTTTATGAAAAAAACAACGGTCTCCTTTTCTACCCCGTGCAATACGAGGGCGAGGAAGAGTCGCAGAATGTTTTCTACACCGCAGAAGCTGTGAACCAGCAGGCCACGCCCGCCGTGGACTACTTGCTCGCGCAGGGGAAAAAGAAATTCTACCTGCTCGGCAGTGACTACGTTTACCCGCAGACCACGAATCTCGTGTTGCTCGAATACTTGCTCAGCAAAGGCGTCCCGATTGAAAACATCGGCGGCGGCTTCAAGAAGGATGAGGCCGGGAAGATCATCTCCGCTGGAAAATACACGCCGTTCGGGCACACCGATTACCAGCAGATCATCGCAGAAATTAAGCAGTTCTCAGCGGGTGGTAAGGCTTGCGTCGTATCCACGTTGAATGGCGACACGAACGTTCCATTCTTCAAAGAATACGCAGCTGCCGGTCTCACTGCGGAAACCTGCCCGGTGGTTTCATTCTCGATTTCCGAGGATGAATTCCGTGCGCTTCCGGCAAAACAACTCGTCGGTCAACTCGGCTGTTGGACATACTTCCAGAGCATCAAATCACCAGCGAACAAGAAGTTTGTCGGGGATTTTCAGAGCTGGCTGAAGAAGACCACGCTCGACGGCATCAAGAAGGAAGGCCGCGTAACCTGCTCACCGATGGTGCTCAGCTACAACGGCGTCTATCTTTGGAAAGCCGCAGTGGAGAAAGCCAAGTCATTCGACGTGGATAAAGTGCGCGAGGCTCTGAAAGCTGGAGTCTCCTTTGACGGCCCCGGCGGCAAAGTTACCACGCAGAAAAATATGCATCTTACAAAGAACGTCTTCATCGGCGAAACCAAGGCCGATGGGCAGTTCAAGATTCTGAAAGAGTTTAAGGACGTGGTCGGCGAGCCTTGGCTCAAAGGCACGTTCAAGCCGAAGGTCGCTACCAAGTAGGGTAGAGATTTCGCCGGAAAATCCGACAACAACGGGGCGGGCTTCATCCAGTGAGGTGGAGCCCGCCCTCTCCGGTAAAACGAACACACCCTGATGCTAAGAATTATCCTATTCATCATCGCGCTCGCTATAGCCGCACCAACGCGTGCGGAGACGCCACGTCAACTCGTGGCCAAAGCCGTGGTGCTCGAGGATTCTGCCGAGCAGGCCAAACTGGTCGCCACACTCGTGGAGACAGAAGGTGATGATGTGTCCGCTCTGCTCACGCTTTGGAAAGAAGGCGGGATCTTTCTGCTCGACGGACCGGCTGACACAAAAATCCCCGTCACTCTTTCCGTTGAAAAAGACGCAGAAGAAAAACAGGCCGTTCTTCGCTTCGATACAGGCGCGCCATTTCTGGATGAGGCCGGAAAGCCAATGCGTGCGCTCGCAGGCGACCTAAATACAGCCGAGACGGACTCGCTCCTCCGCACCGCGATGAAGAGCGTTCTCGATCTCGCACAGCTTTCTTCGCCCGACGTAAAAAAGCGGCTCAGCTCCGTCGAAACACTCGGCATGGAGCAAAATCCCGAACGTCTGCCTGCATTTCTCGCCCGGGAGCAAAAAGAAACAAATTCCCGCGTAAAGCGCGCACTGCGTGAGGCCATCGCCCTCACTCAACTCAAGGACGAAAATCTTGCGACAAAAGTAGCAGCATGCCGTGAACTCGGTGCTATCGGCTCCATACCGAGTCAGGATATTTTGAAACAACTCGCCGCAGACTCCGCGCAGCCGGAGCTGGCAAGTGCGGCGACTGTGGCGCTGCGCGAAATCGCCAGTCACGTCACCATGGTAAATACGGTTGGCAGCGTCTTTCGTGGTCTCAGCACAGGCAGCATCCTGCTTGTTGTCGCCATCGGTCTTGCGATCACTTTTGGGCTCATGGGTGTGATCAATATGGCCCACGGCGAAATGATCGCCATCGGTGCATACACCACCTACGTCGTGCAATGTGTCTTCGGTCCCGGGCTGGAGCTTTCACCATTTGGCCTGCACATCCAGCTTCCCGGCCTCAACTGCACAGGCTGGCGCTACGATTGCTATTTCGCGCTCGCCCTGCCGCTCAGCTTTCTCACTGCGGCAGTCGCGGGGGTTGCACTGGAGCGTGGCGTCATTCGCTTTCTCTATCGTCGCCCGTTGGAATCGCTGCTCGCCACATGGGGCGTCTCTCTCGTTTTGCAGCAGCTTTTCCGACTCACCTTCGGCGCGAACAACGTGCAGGTCTCCTCACCATCCTGGCTCAGTGGAAACTGGACGGTGAATGATGTGCTCTTCGGCTGGAACCGCCTCTTCGTGATCGGCTTCGCCATCGCCATCGTCATCGGCGTGCAAGCGCTTTTGAAAAAAACACCGCTCGGTTTGCTCATCCGCGCTGTGATGCAAAATCGCGGCATGGCTGCGTGCATGGGAGTCCGCACGGAGCGTGTGAACATGCTCACCTTCGCACTCGGCAGCGGACTCGCCGGGCTCGCTGGAGCATTCATCAGCCAGATCGGAAATGTCGGCCCCGGACTCGGCCAACTCTACATTGTGGATTCGTTCATGACGGTCGTCGTTGGCGGCGTCGGCAATCTCTTGGGCACCGTCCTCAGTTCGCTCGGCATTGGTATGCTGGATCAGTCACTCCAGCAAATCCTCGGCAATCCGGTGCTCGGTAAAATTCTCGTCCTACTCGGCATCATCCTCTTCCTCCAATGGCGTCCCGCCGGACTGTTCGTCACAAAATCCCGGAGTCTCGAAAGTTGATGCAATCACGCACATCCAGAATCGAACTTTCCCTCATCATCATCGGAGCCGTCCTGCTCATCATCGTCTTTCCGGCGCTGAATGCAGCGGGCCTCGTCTCGAATTTCACGCTGAACGTCTGGGGCAAATATCTCTGCTACGCGATCCTCGCCATTTCGGTAGATTTGCTCTGGGGCTACACGGGGCTGCTCTCGCTTGGACAGGCTCTATTTTTCAGCCTCGGCGGCTACATGATGGGGATGCACCTCATGCGAATGATCGGATCGCTCGGGCAGTATAAAAAACCGATTCCTGACTTCCTGGTTTTCCTCGGATGGGAACAGCTTCCGAGTTTTTGGGTGCCGTTTTCCAGTTTCACCTTTGCGCTGTTCATGATCGTCCTGCTGCCTGGGTTGATCGCCTACGTCTTCGGCTACCTCGCGTTTCGTTCGCGGATCAAAGGCGTGTATTTTTCCATCCTCACGCAGGCACTCACGTATGGCGCGGCGCTCATGTTTTTCCGCAATGACATGCTGCTCGGCGGAAACAACGGCTTCACAGATTTCAAATTTCTCCTCGGCTCGGATCTCCGCTCCGCAGGCACGCAACGCGGGCTCTATGTGGCAAGTGCGCTGCTGCTTCTCGGTGTCTATTTGCTCTGCCGATGGCTCACGCGCACGAAGTTCGGACTCGTCCAGCGTGCGATTCGCGACAGCGAGACTCGCGTGCTCTTCAGTGGTTACGCAGCAGCGAACTACAAGCTCTTCGTCTTCGTCCTCTGCGCCATCCTCGCCGGACTCGCTGGTGCGCTCTACGTGCCGCAAGTCGGCATCATCAATCCCGGAGAAATGCAGACAGATAAATCGCTCGAGATCATCGTTTGGGTCGCTCTCGGCGGACGCGGCACTTTGCTCGGGCCAATCCTCGGAGCCGTGGCCATCAACGCTTTGAAAAGTTGGGCGACAGTCGGCAAGACCGCAGACTATTGGCCAATCATGATGGGTGGCCTGTTCATCGTGGTCGTGCTTTTCATGCCACGCGGACTGGTCGGCCTTCCGGCTCAAATCAAAGGCTGGCTCGCAAGTCGAAAAACCTCAGATGACGCGTTAGTTCCCGAGGCGCAATCTGCAATCCGTAATCCGCAATGACCCAGCGTCCATTTGTCATCGCAGCTGAGGGCGTGAATAAATCCTTCGAGGGTTTCCAAGCGATTCGCGATTTGAATTTCTACATGGATGTCGGCGAACTCCGCACCGTCATCGGCCCAAACGGCGCTGGAAAAACGACCTTTCTCGATCTGATTACAGGGCGCACCAAGCCCGACGAAGGCACGCTTGAATTCAACGCCGCTCACGACCTCACTCGCCTCAGCGAATACGAAATCTACCGCCTTGGCATAGGGCGGAAATTTCAGACGCCCACCGTCTATACCGACCATACCGTGTGGGAAAACCTCGTGCTTTCACTCGAAGGCAGCCGCAGCGTATGGCGTTCACTTTTCGCCCGACCGAGCAGCACGGAGCGCGACCGCCTCGCTGACATCCTGAAAACGATAAACCTTTCCAGCCACAGCGAGCGCAAAGCCGGCCAGCTTGCACACGGCCAAAAGCAGTGGCTCGAAATCGGAATGCTCCTTGCGCAAAACGCCAAACTCCTCCTCGTCGATGAGCCAGCCGCAGGCATGACGGACGAAGAAACACATCGAACCGGCGAACTCCTGCTGAGTCTCGCCGGACACCACAGCATCATCGTCATTGAGCACGATATGACATTTGTCCGGCAGATTTCGCAGGGGCGAAAAGTCACCGTGCTCCATCAAGGCCACATCCTCTGCGAAGGCCCGGTGGACGAAGTCCAAAACGATGAACGCGTTCTCGAAGTATATCTCGGACGCAAAGCTCGCGCTGCCTGACATGCTCACAGTCACCGACCTCAACGTATCCATCAGCGGCAGCCAGATTCTGCGTGGCGTCAACTTCACCGTCCCTGCAAACAGCGTCTTCTGTCTCATGGGCCGCAACGGTGTCGGCAAAACAACAACGCTCAAAAGCATCGTCGGTCTGCAAAACACCGACAGCGGAAGTATCCTCCTCGATGGGCAGCCACTCACGCGCAAACGCCCGGAACACCGCGCCGTAGCAGGCCTCGCTTACGTTCCGCAAGGTCGAGACATTTTTCCGCACCTCACTGTGGAAGAGAATCTCGACATCGGCATGAGTGCGCAGGGCAAAAGCGCTGGCCGCAAAGATAAACTCGAACGCATCTTCGGCTTGTTTCCGATTCTAAAAGACTTCCTCCCACGCAAAGGCGGAATGCTTTCCGGTGGCCAGCAACAGCAGCTCGCGATCGCGCGCGCACTGCTCACGCAACCCAAAGTTCTCATCCTCGATGAGCCGACCGAGGGCATTCAGCCGAACATCATAGACCAGATCGGCGAGACCATCAAAATGCTCCGTCGCGAAGGACAGATGAGCATTTTACTCGTGGAGCAATATCTCGATTTCTGCCGCGAACTTGCCGACATCTTCGCCATCATGGATCGCGGGGCCGTAGTCGCCAGCGGCCCTGTCGCAGACCTCACTGACGAAGTCGTGAAGAAACATCTTACCGTTTAGAAATGCCTGAAAGAATCCATCTCGCCGTCAACGGCACGCTCATGCGTGGCCTCGAACTGAATCCGAACATGCTCGCTGTCGGTGCGGAGTTTGTGCGCGAAGACCACACCGTTCCAGCCTATCGGATATACTCCATCGGCGACCGGCATCCCGGCATGGTGCGCGTCGCCGATGGAGGAGTCTCCGTCGCCGTGGAAGTCTGGGCCGTTCCGCCCGAAGGACTCGCGAGCATTTTGTTGAAAGAGCCGCCCGGCCTCAGCATCGGGAAAGTGCAGCTCGCCAGCGGCGCAGAGGTTCTTGGTGTCCTCGCGGAGCCGATCCTGTGTGAAGGACAGCGCGAGATATCGGCACACGGTGGCTGGCGGGCCTACATCGCCTCGCGCTAGTTCTCTTCGATCACTACCAGCGTCTGTCCCGGATCGACGCTGCGGCCTTTTGCACATAGCACGCGGGATACACGGCCTGCACATGGCGCGACGATTGCGGTTTCCATTTTCATGCTTTCGAGGATGAGCAGCTTCTCGCCCTCGGCAACCTTCGCGCCTTCCTCGACAAGCACGGCCCAGACGCTTCCGGGCAGATGCGCAGCGACGGCACGGGAGCCGGGCGGGAGCGTGACTTCCTCCGGCGGCACGTCCGGTTCGGGTTCGGTGGCGGCGATGTTTTGTCCGGCAGCGGCCCAGCGTTCACGTTCAGCGGCGAAGGCGCTGCGCTGCTTTTCCCGGAATGTGGCGATGCTGGCGTCTTCGCGTTCGAGAAAGGCGCGGTAGTCGTGCATCGAAAAGGTCGTCTCTTCGACGCGGACGCTGAATTGACCGCGCAGGAAATCGGCGCGCATTTTCAAAAGCTCCTCCGCGCTTACTGGGTAAAACCGCACTTGGTCGAAAAAGCGCAGCAGCCACGGTTTGCCCGGCGCGAAGTTTGCAGTCGAGCGCCATGAGTTCCAGCACTGCACGGTGCGGCCCACGAACTGATAACCGCCCGGCCCTTCCATGCCGTAGATGCACATGTAGGCACCGCCGATGCCGACGGCGTTCTCGGGTGTCCATGTGCGCGCTGGGTTGTATTTCGTGGTGACGAGGCGGTGCCGCGGATCGAGCGGCGTGGCCACTGGCGCGCCGAGATACACGTCGCCAAGGCCGAGCACGAGGTAGCTCGCGTCGAAAACAATCCGCTTCACTTCATCGAGGTCTTCGAGGCCGTTGATGCGGCGGATGAATTCCAAATTGCTCGGGCACCAAGGCGCGTCGGCCCGAACGCTCTGCATGTATTTTTCGATGGCAAGTCTAGTGGCAGGGTCGTCCCACGAGAGCGGCAGATGCACGATGCGCGACGGCACTTCGATGCGATCGGTGTCGGGAAGTTCGGTTTCCGCTGCGCTTAAATGCTTCATCAACTCCGAGAGCGGGAGCACTCGCGAGTCATAGTGGATTTGCAGCGAGCGGATGCCCGGCGTGAGATCCAGCACCCCTGACAAAACGCGCGTCACCAACCATTGCATGAGCGCGTGAACGCGGAAGCGAAGCGCGAGGTCGAGCACGAGCGGGCCGTATTCCACGAGCAGATATTTGTCGCCTGCACGCCGGTAGCAGACCTCGTGTGCCGGATTATGAAACTCGATGGCCGGCTCGGGTCTGGAGATTTCACCGCCAAGATGCCAAGGCGCCAAGGAGTTGAACGAATCCGAGAACGCACCATCCCCTTCATTGCTTGGCGTCTTGGCGTCTTGGCGGTTCAAATCGAGCCGTTCAATCGCGCTGTCCTGCTCGCGCTCGCGTGCATTCGCCTCGGCGAGCGGGATGCGGCGGAAACGCACCGTGTCGCCCGCCTTGAGTTGCCCCATTTTCCAAAGCTCCGCCTGAACAATGGTCGCGGGGCACACGAAGCCGCCGAGGCTTGGCCCGTCCGGCCCGAGAATGATGGGCATGTCGCCGGTGAAATCCACCGCGCCCACCGCGTAGGCGTTGTCGTGGATGTTCGACGGATGCAGCCCCGCCTCGCCGCCGTCCGCGCGCGCCCACTTTGGTTTTGGGCCGACGAGCCGCACACCGGTCGGGTTCGAGTTGTAGTGAACTTTCCACGCGGTGCTGAAGAACATCTCGATGTCATCGTCGGTAAAAAAATCCGGCGCGCCGTGCGGGCCATAGAGCACTGCAATGTCCCACGCGTTTGAGTATTCCGGCACGAGCTCGGGTGGCAGTGAAAGAACTGGCGCTGGAGTGGATTCTGGAAAATGCAGCACGTCGCCGGGTCGCAGCGCGCGTCCGCCGTGCCCGCCGAATTTCCCCAGCGTGAACGTTGAGCGGCTCCCGAGAAACTCCGGCACCTGCCAGCCGCCGCGCACAGCGAGATACCCGCGCGCGCCGGGACCAGTGAGGTTTTTCACGCGTAGCGTGCTGCCAGCCGCGACCGCGACTGACTGCCAGCGCGGCATCGGTTCGCCGTCGAGTTCGGCAGAAAAATCCGCGCCGCAGAGTGCAATGGTTGTCGCGGCGTTGAAGCGCAGCGTCGGGCCGGTCATCACGAGTTCGAGCGTGGCGTCGCGATCGTCGTTGCCGAGCAGGCGATTCGCGAGGCGGTGCGCGAGCGGATCCATCGGCCCCGAGGGCGGCACGCCGACAGCCCAGTAGCCGGTGCGCCCTGGATAATCCTGCACGGTCGTCTGCGCCCCAGCTTCCAAGACATCCACGCTGCGTGGTGAGACAGAGAGTCCGCTGAGGAAACGTGTCGTCACCGTGCCCGCACGAAATTCTGGCGTAGCGATGACTGCGCGCAAGTAGGCGAGATTTGTTTCAATGCCTGCAAAACTGCTTGCCGCCAGTGCCTCATCCATGCGCGCGATGGCGGCAGCGCGGTCGGGCGCGTGGACGATGATTTTTGCCAGCATCGGGTCGTAGAATGGCGTGACCTCAATGCCGCGCTCCACCCACGTCTCGCAGCGCGTAATCGGCAGTGAGACCTCGGTGAGCAGTCCGCAGCTCGGCTGGAAGTTTTTCGCCGGGTCTTCTGCGTAGATACGGACCTGAATGCTGTGCCCTCGCGCAGCGTCCGTGTATTCGTCGAGAAACTGCGTCTCGCCCGCTGCGAGCCGCACCATCCACTCGACGAGATCCACGCCGCGCACCTCTTCGGTCACGCCGTGCTCAACCTGCAATCGAGTGTTCACTTCGAGGAAATAGAACTGTCCGCTGTCCGCATCGAAAACAAACTCGACCGTGCCAGCCGAACGATAGTTCACAAGAGTGCCGAGCTTCACCGCTGCATCGAAGAGCGCAGAGCGCTGCATGTCATCGAGACCGGGTGCGGGAGTTTCCTCGATGACTTTTTGATTTCGCCGTTGCGCCGAGCAATCGCGTTCGCCCAGCGCGAGGACGCGCCCTTTGCCATCGCCGAAAATCTGCACCTCGATGTGCCGCGCGTGGGCGACGAATTTTTCGAGAAAGATGCCGGACTCCTTGAAATTGCTGCGACTCAGCCGCTCGACCGACGCATACGCTTCCGCCAGTTCCGACTCGCTCCAGCAGACTTTCATACCGATGCCGCCGCCGCCCGCCGTGCTCTTCAGCATCACGGGGTAGCCGATGCGCGCAGCCTCTCGTGCTGCATCATCTACAGTGGGCAACAGTCCGGTGCCCGGCAGCAGCGGCACACTGGCGCGCTCCGCGAGTTCGCGCGCTGTGTGCTTGAGTCCGAAGACGCGCATCTGTTTCGGCGTCGGTCCGACGAATGCGAGACCTGCGCTTTCGCACGCCTCCGCGAAGTCTGCATTTTCGCTCAAAAATCCGTAGCCAGGATGCACCGCCTGCGCACCCGTCTCGCGGGCGGCGGCGAGAATTTTCTCCACGCGCAGATAGCTTTCAGCGACTGGCGCGGGGCCGAGCAGCACAGCTTCATCGGCATCGCGCACATGCAGCGAGTCGGCATCCGCTTCGGAATACACGGCGACGGCACCGACTTTCATCTGGTGCAGCGTGCAGGTGATGCGGCGTGAAATCGCGCCACGATTGGCGATGAGAACTTTGGTAAACATCAGTTCCAGATGAGCAGCCGCACGGGCGTTGGGTTATAGGCGTTGCAGGGGTTGTTGAGTTGCGGGCAATTCGAGATGAGCGCGAGCACGTCCATCTCCGCGCGCATCTCGACGTAGCGGCCCGGTGCCGACACGCCGTCCGCGAATGTGAGGCCACCGTCAGGCGTCACGGGCACGTTCATGAAGAAATTGATGTTGTGGGTGATGTCGCGATTTCCCCACGAAGGGCGTGCCCGACGCAGGCCGAGCAGGAAGCTGTCGCGACATGCATGCATGTGCCGCTTCTCGATGGCGTAGCGCACCATGTTGCTCTCGCATGCACATGCGCCACCGAGCGTGTCGTGGCGTCCGCAGGTGTCGGCAGTGATGGTGAGCAGCACATTGCCGCGTGCAGAGACGAGCCGTGTGCCGGTCGTGAGATACAGCGCGCCCTGTGCACGAATGGTGTCCTGTGCGCTGTATCGGTCGGCGGGATCGGTTGCGTTGTAGAAAAGCGTGTCGGCGGCTTGGTTGCCTTCCAGGTCCACGATGCGGAACGTCTGGCCGCGTCGGATTTCGTGCGCCCACGGTTCACCTGCTGGCAGCGTAAAATCGTATATCGCCTGGGAAGGATCGCGCGTGCTCTCAGTCAGCGTGCTCATAAGAAATAGCGTTCGGTGAGGATGAAGCCGCGCTCGTTTTCCGCGCACGAGCATCGGCAAAGATCGTCCGGGCCGGGTGGTGGCGAGGTGAAGATGGTGAGTTTCACCGGTTTCGGCGCATAGACGGGCGACGGGTCGAGCGGGTGAATGCACGTATTCAGCACGACGAGCGTGTTCATTTCCGCGCGAAGTTCGACAAATGCGCCAGCGCGTGAATTAACGGGCACGTAGTGTAGCCGTCCGTTATCATCGGCTGTCACTTTTTGGAAAAAGTTCACATTCATCGCGAGGTCGCGCTCACCGAGTCCGTATTTCTCCAGCCCGGTAACGAAACGGTCGTGGCCATTGCGATGGCAGTCGTTGCGCGCGGTCTGGTAGCTGCGCTCGCCGTATTTCGCCGCGATTTCGGCTGCGCTCGTGCATCCTGCGATCGGGTCGTGCCAACCGCAGGTATCGGCGGTGATGGAGACGAGGATGCGGCCCATGTCCGAGTAGAGGCAATGCCCCGCGGTCAGTCGCGCGGTGTGCTGGCACTTGAGCGTGTCGGGCAGATTCAGCCTCTCGGCGGGTAGCTCGAAATTGTAGAAAAGTGCGGAGACATTCGCGCCGCCCTCAGTGTCGGTGATGCGAAGCGTTGTGCCGCGTTTGAGGACGTGCGACCAGCTCGCGCCGGGCTGCACGATTTCCTCGAAGCGGATGTGCGATGGGTTGGGCATGGCTCAGTAAATCGGTGGCAGGATCGTGGACGTGACGTTCAGGTTGCCATGCTTCACGCCCTTGCAGGCGATGAGCGCGTCGGCGATCTGCCGGAGCCGCCGTCCGGGGCCTTGCACGAGCAGCACCTCCAGACTGTGATGATGCTCGAGATGGACGTGCTGCGAGGAAATGATCTCCTTTAGATAGCGGTGTTGGAGCTTCATCAGGCGGCTTTGCAGGCCCGGCTTCGTATGGTCGTAAATGAGAGTAATCGTGCCCGCCATGATCTGTCGTCCGAGCTGCGCTGCATCGCGGACCAGCTGCTCGCTGATGATCTTGGACAGCGCCTGTGAGCGGCTGCCGAAGCCGCGCTGCACGACCATCGCATCCAGCTCGTCAAAAAGAGAGACGGGGAGAGAAATCGTGATTCGAGCAGCGAGTGCCTTCTTGTGCTTCCTGGCCATGAAAATTACGCACGGTCTTTTTCACGAAGCTCGCCGTGTCGTCAAATCACTTTTCAAAAAGTATGAAGAAACACAGAAATGCTCATACGTGAAACGGTGTTTGATTTTGCCCAGCCTGTAAATAACGCCACAGACGCAATCCCCCTGTTGTTTGATTAAGAAAATATTTTAACAACCCGCCAACCCTCATGGATACAAGCGTTGCGGGCAGACGTGGAAAATGCCAGCGAGACTGGCACGGTGATTGCAAACGGGCGCTTGGCGGTTCCGGCCTCATGCCGGGCGCTTCAAATACCCAACAATAAAACAACATGCTAAAATCACTCCTCACTGCCGCGGTGCTGGCCTTTACAACCGTCGCTCAATCCGCTGAACCGCTCAAAATCGCCTACTCCGACTGGCCCGGATTTACCATCTTCGAAGTCGCAAAACAAAAAGGCTGGTTCAAGGAAGCCGGTGTGGATGTGGAGTTGCTGTGGTTCGACTACCTGCCTTCGATTGATGCCTATTCCGCCGGCAAGGTGGATGCCGTCACCGTAGTGGCGACTGACGCACTCGTCACGGGCGCTAATGGTGGGAAGAGCAAATTCATCGCGATCCTCGATTACAGCGACGGCAACGACATGATCATCGGCAAGCCGGGGATTGATTCCATCAAGGCGCTGAAAGGCCAGAAGGTTGGCATTGAGGTGACACTCGTCGAGCATCTGCTCCTTTTGAAGGCTCTTGAGGCAAATGGCATGAAGCAGTCGGATGTGGAACTGGTGAACACCGCAACCAACGACACGCCACAGACACTTGCCAGCGGCAAGGTGGGTGCGGTCGGTGTGTGGTATCCCGTCTCCGGGCAGGCGCTCAAACAGGTGGCTGGCTCGAAGAAGCTCTTCAGCAGCGCGGATGCAAAGGGTCTCATCTACGACGTGCTCGCGGTGAATCCCTTCAGCCTCGGCAAGCGCAAGGATGATTGGGCGAAGGTGGTGAAGGTCTATTACAAGTGCGTGGACTACATCCTCGATCCAAAGACAAAGGAGGACGCCGTGAAGATCATGGCTGCGAAAGTTGGCGCGAAACCGGAGGAGTATTCCGAGAATATCCCCGGCACGCATTTTCTCACGCTGGCTGAGGCGAAGGCGGCCTTTAAGAAAGGCCCCGGCCTTGATTCGCTCTACGGATCGATCGCAGTGGGCAACAAGTTCAACCTCGATAACAAGGTCTATAAAGTAAGCCAGAAAGCAGAGAACTACGTCGCTCCGAGCATCGTATTGGAAATGAAGTAGCACACTCCGATGGCGACAAGAGATCGGCTCGGACTGAAACGCGAACTACCGCCTCGAACGCGGTTCACTTTGCTTGTCCTGTCGTTTGTTGCGCCGCTGTTACTTTGGTCGGCGATCAGCTACATCCCGTGGCTGTGGCATCCTCTCGTGCGCATCAGTGACCCTGGAGAGGTCGAGTATTTCACCGAAGGTCTGGATGTGCAGCGTGCGGACTTTGATCGTGAGGTGGAAAAGGCGCGCGCCACCGGTGCTGCGCTGCCTGTGGGCACGCGGATGAATCCCGTCTATCTGCCCGCTCCGCACGAGGTCGCCCGTGCATTTTACACGGCCTTCATCACGCCGCCGCGCCTGCCAAATGAACCGTGGCTGCATGAAAGCCTTGGTCACAGCATCCGCACGATCTTCTGGGGATTCCTATTTTCTTCCATCGTTGGCGTGCCGCTGGGAATTCTCTGTGGGAGCTTTCGTTTCTTCGCGCGTTTGCAGGAACCGTTTATCGAGTTTTTCCGCTATCTGCCCGCGCCCGCGTTTGGTGCGCTGTGCGTGGCAGTCCTCGGAATTGATGACGGTCCGAAGATCGCGATCATTTTCATCGGGACGTTCTTCCAGCAAGTGCTCGTCATCGCCAACAGCGTGCGGAAAGTGGACCCGGCACTCGTCGAAGCCGCGCAGACGCTCGGCACTTCGTCGCGGAATCTTGTGCGGCGCGTCATCATCCCGGCGACAATCACAGACATCTACACCGACCTGCGCATCCTGCTTGGATGGGCGTGGACTTACCTCATCGTCGCCGAAGTCGTCGGCACCATGTCGGGCATTACGTATTTCATCAACCAGCAGGCGCGCTATCGCAACTTCGACAACGTGTATGCCGCCATCGCGATGATTGGCATTATCGGTTTTGCCACGGATCTGTTCCTCGCGTGGCTGGGCCGGATGCTGTTCCCGTGGAAACGCCGCGCGCGCAAGAGCAGCGGGATGTTTGCATGGTTGCGCAATGTTTTAGCGAAAGCGATGCCAGCGCCGAGCACACCATGATGCACTACAATCCCGCCATCGCAGACTACCGCGCGCAGGCTCCCGAGGTGCAGGCGCGCTTCGAGCGCATCCGGCAGCGGCCCGTAATTCTGAGCGTGCGCGATTTGCAAAAGAGCTACGCAACCGATGAAGGCACGCATGTCGTTTTCGAAAAGGTTTCACTCGATATTCACCGCCGCGAATTCATCACCGTCATCGGGCCATCGGGTTGTGGAAAGTCCACCTTCCTGCGTATCATCGCGGGTCTGGACGATGCGACCGGCGGCGAAGTGCTGCTCGACGGCAAGCCGGTGAGCGGACCGGGGCCGGACCGCGGAATGGTCTTCCAAGGCTACACACTTTTCCCGTGGCTAACCGTCCGCCGCAATGTGATGTTTGGCCTCGAGATGGCCGGGAAAGGCAAGTCCACTGCGGAATCGGAAGCTCGCGAATGGCTCGCGATGGTGGGCCTCGAAAAATTTGAGAACGCCTATCCTCACGAGCTATCCGGTGGAATGACACAGCGCGTCGCCATCGCCCGCGCACTTGCCGCTGAGCCGCGCATCCTGATCATGGACGAGCCCTTTGGCGCACTCGATGCCATCACACGCTGCAAAATGCAGAGCCACTTGTTGCAGATTTGGAAAAAAGTGGACGTTACGATTCTCTTCATCACTCACGACCTCGACGAAGCCGTCTATCTTTCCGACCGCATCCTCGTCATGGGCACGAATCCCGGACGCGTCGTGGAGTTCATAGAAAACCCAGTGCCGCGTCCGCGCTCCGTGCAGCAAATTCTTTCCCCGGAATTCCTCGCCGTGAAGCACCGCCTCGACGATTTGATTCATCCCGTCATCGCAATCGGCGACGAGGAAAAACTCCCAATGGTGAAAATGACCGCCGCAAATGATGAAATCGAATAACCTCCGCGCTTGTCCGCAGCCCGCTCCTGTGCTCTCACAGGGGGCAACATTATGAACAAATATATCAAATCTCACATCACTCGTTTTCGTTTCGCGCTGCCCTGCGCACTCTTGTTCGTTTTTGCCAATGGGAGCCACGCCCATCCCGGTCACGGCGCAGAGACCGGCAGCATCGGCTGGGGCCTCGCGCATCCTTTCACTGGGATCGATCATTTGCTCGCAGCACTTGCCGTCGGGATGCTTGCCATGCTTTCGCGCCGCAAGTCGCTTGTCGTCGCATTTCTTGCAGCGGGCGTTCTCGGCGCATTCGGCGGGGCGAAAATGGGAGCGTTCGTTGGTCTGGAAACCTTGCTCGCCGTGTCCGTGCTCGTCTTCGGTCTTGCGCTCGCATTTCGTAAACAACTCGCGCAATCAGCAGCGCTCTATGTCGTAGGAATCGGCGCCGCCATGCATGGCTGGGCACACGGCAATGAAGCGACTGGCGCGATGAGCGTCATGGGAATTTTCCTCGGCACCGCTGCCATCGTTGCGCTCGGCGCTGTCACCGCACATTTCATCCGTCGCGCACCGCGTGTTGTCACCGGCATTGGTGCGGGTATTGCCACAGCAGCACTCGCCATCATGGCGGGCATTCTCTAGCCGATGCATCTTGCGCCGCGCGAAACTGAGAAGCTCCTCATCGTCGTAGCCGCCGACCTAGCGCGCAGGCGACAAAAACGCGGCCTCAAGCTCAACTATCCCGAGAGCATCGCCATCATCTCCTACGAGATCATGGAAGGTGCGCGTGATGGCCGCAGTGTGGTGGACTTGATGAGCTACGGCACAACTATCCTCGCGCGTTCCGATGTGATGGAGGGCATCCCGGAAATGATTCACGAAGTGCAAGTCGAGGCCACATTTCCTGACGGCACAAAGCTCGTAACCGTTCACAACCCGATACGCTGAATGATACCCGGAGAAATCATCGTTGTTGAAGATGCTGCCGGACTTTCTGCGAATCTCACGCTCTCCACGAAAGTGATGCGTGTGTCGAACACCGGAGACCGTCCCATTCAGGTCGGCAGTCACTTTCATTTTTACGAAGTGAACGAATCACTCGCATTTGATCGCGAAGCTGCGCGCGGTTTCCGGCTGAACATTCCCGCCGGCACCGCCGTTCGCTTTGAACCCGGCGACACGCGCGATGTGGAACTCGTCGCGCTCAGCGGCGCTCGCGAGGTCTTTGGTCTCAACGCAAAGGTGAACGGAAAACTCTGACCCATGCCACTCAACCTCACGCGCCGTCAGTATGCAGACATGTTTGGTCCGACCGTAGGCGACCGCGTGCGGCTCGCGGATACGGAGCTTTTCATCGAGGTCGAGCGCGACCTCATCGCAGAGAGCGGCGGTTACGGGAACGAGGTGAAGTTTGGCGGTGGCAAAGTCATCCGCGACGGCATGGGTCAGTCGTCCACGGCACTCGACGCGGAGTGTCTCGACCTTGTGATCACCAACGCGCTCATCGTTGATGCGGTGCAGGGCATCATCAAAGCAGACATCGGCATAAAAGGCGGACGCATCGTCGGCATCGGGCACGCGGGGAATCCCGGCATCCAGCAGGGCATCACGATGGTCATCGGCGCGGCGACGGAGGTCATCGCAGGCGAGGGCTGCATCGTCACGGCGGGTTCGATCGACACGCACATCCACTTCATCTGCCCGCAGCAAATCGAGCACGCGCTCGCAAGCGGCGTCACCACGATGATCGGCGGCGGCACCGGTCCAGCGCATGGCACGTATGCCACGACTTGCACGCCCGGCATTTGGAACATCCGCCGCATGCTCGAAGCCGCGGACGAATACCCGATGAACATCGGCTTTCTCGGCAAAGGCAACTGCTCCACGCCCGAGCCACTGCGCGAGCAGGTGCGCGCGGGAGTGATCGGCCTGAAGCTGCACGAGGACTGGGGCACAACACCCGCGGCGATCGATTGCTGCCTCGGTGTCGCCGACGAACTCGACGTGCAAGTCGCCATCCACACCGACACGCTGAACGAAGCGGGCTTCCTCGAAGCCACGCTCGCAGCGTTCAAAGGCCGCACGATTCACACCTTCCATAGCGAAGGCGCGGGCGGCGGCCACGCACCCGACATCATCCGCGTGTGCGGCGAGATGAACGTGCTACCGTCTTCCACAAATCCGACGCGCCCGTTCACTGTGAATACCATCGCCGAGCATCTCGACATGCTCATGGTGTGCCATCACCTCGACTCGAAAATCCCCGAGGACGTCGCGTTTGCCGAGAGCCGCATCCGCCCCGAGACCATCGCCGCGGAGGACATGCTGCACGACCTCGGCGCGATCTCGATCATGTCGAGCGACTCGCAGGCGATGGGCCGCATCGGCGAAGTCATCACGCGCACGTGGCAGACCGCGCACAAGATGAAGGTGCAGTTCGGCACGCTCCCGTCGCCCGACACCGCGCACGCCGCTGCCGACAATTTCCGCGCGCTGCGTTACGTCGCGAAGACGACCATCAATCCGGCCATCGCCCACGGCATCGCGCACGAAGTCGGCAGCATCGAAGTCGGCAAGCTGGCCGACCTCGTTGTGTGGAAGCCCGCGTTCTTTGGCGTAAAGCCCGAGGTGATTTTGAAAGGTGGCCTCATCGCGATGGCCAACATGGGCGACCCGAACGCGAGCATCCCCACGCCGCAGCCGATGTTCTACCGCCCGCAATTCGCCGCGCACGGCCGCGCGAAATTTTCCACGAGCGCGACCTTCGTCAGTAGCGTCGGATTGGAAAGCGGCGCGCTTGATTCGCTGAAACTCGGTAAGCGGCTCGTCGCCGTGAAGGGCACGCGCAGCGTGACGAAGAAACACCTCATCTGGAACGACGCAACGCCGCGCATCGAAGTGGACCCCGAGACCTACACCGTCCGCGCCGACGGACGTGTGCTCACCTGCGCACCAGCGAGCGTTCTCCCAATGGCGCAGCGCTATTTCCTATTTTGATTGGATGACAATCATCCACGCCCCAATCGCCGATGTTTTGTCGCTCCCGCGCATCGTCCTGCGTGCGGACAGGCTGACACTCGCGAAACGTCGCTGGCGCGGCACAGCGGAGGATGGTGCCGAGTTTGGTTTTGATCTCGTAGCACCGCTCGCCGATGGCGCGTTGTTCTTCGCGAGCGAGCAGACTGGTTACTACATCCAGCAGAAGCCTGAGCGAGTGCTGGAGGTTTTGCTCATTCCAAAGCCTGCGCCGGTCGCTCGTCTCGGTTGGACGATTGGCAATCTGCATTTCCCAATACAAGTCACCGAGGACAGCATTCGTGTTCCCGATGATCTCGCGCTACGGCAGCTTTTTCAGCGCGAAAAAATTCCGTTCACTGAGTGCGAACACGTCTTTATCCCGTTTGCCAAAGCACACGCCCATGAAATCTGATCTCTCGTGGCTACCGGCGCTCTTGCAGACGAGCGACGCGCTTTTTCCCACAGGAGCATACGCGCACTCGTTCGGGTTTGAAGAGTATGCGCGGCTCACGAACTTGCGCGACGAGAACGGACTTCGCGTGTTCGTGGAGCAGCATCTTTTGCCAGCGCTTGCTGCGCAGGAGCTGCCATATTTGCGATTTGCTTACAACGCGGATGGTCTCGCTGCTTTTTGTGAAATCGATCGCGAAATCTCGGCGTGGAAACTTGCCCGAGAGATCCGTGAGGCGAGCACGCAAGTTGGCCGCCGTCGTCTTGCCGCGCTGTGCGTGGTGAATGAGCAACCCGGCTATCGCGAATTCACCGAAGCCATCGCTCGCGGCGAAGCATTTGGGCATCATCTTGCCGTCTGCGCATTGCAGTCAAAAGTTGAGGGATTTCCGCTAGCTGCGGCACTGGCGGCTTATTTTTACCAGACCATCGGCGGTGTATGCAGCGCAGCGCTGAAAATCATCCGCATCGGGCAGGATGGTTGCCAGCGTGTCCTGCGCCACGCGCTTGCTGCGTCGGAGGAAACGATCTGCAAATCGTTAACGGTCGAGCGTGATGATGCCGGATGGTTTGATCCGCTGCTCGAAATCGCGGCAATGCGCCATGAATTTGCAAACGAGCGACTTTTTATCTCCTGACACCATGAAAACACGTCCTGTAATAATCGGCATCGGCGGGCCAGTTGGCTCCGGAAAAACCATGTGTGTTCTGCGCCTTTGTCAGTGGCTGCGCGACGAAATCCAGATGGCTGTCGTGACGAACGACATCTACACACGAGAGGACGCCGAGTTTCTCACGCGCAACGAGGCGCTGCCCGCCGACCGCATCATCGGCGTGGAGACCGGTGGCTGCCCTCACACTGCGATTCGCGACGATACTTCGATGAACGTCGCAGCGATCGAGGAGTTGGAACGCCGCCACCCGGAGGTGCGGCTCATCCTCGTCGAAAGCGGAGGGGACAATCTATCGGCGACGTTTTCACCCGAGTTGGTGGATGCGTTCATCTACGTGATTGATGTCGCCCAGGGGGACAAGATTCCACGCAAAGGCGGCCCCGCGATTCGCCACAGCGATTTGCTGCTCATCAACAAAATCGAACTCGCGCCACATGTCGGTGCCGACCTGAGTGTGATGGCGCGAGATGCTAAAACCCAACGCGGCGAACGTCCGTTTATTTTCGCCGATCTCCGAAGCGGGAAGGGGAAAGACGAACTGCTGGCGTGGCTGCGGCGGGAGGTGCTCTTCGTGTGAATGGTTTGCACGGCGGTTTGGATATTGTGGCCGGGCTGGATGATCGCGGTGTCACCATCTTGCGACGGCAATCGTTTTCTGCGCCCGTGCATCTCAGCAAACCTCACCACGACGAAGGCTGGCTCGTGGTGAATATGGCCAGCCCCACGCCGGGCTTGCTGGCCGGAGATCGAGTGGACGTGCGGGTTGCAGTGGAGCCCGGTGCGCGGTTGCTGCTGACTGCGCCGAGCGCAAGTCGCATCCACACGATGACGACGGGGCACGCAGAGTGGCGTCAGGAATTTCGCGTCGCGGCAAGAGGAACGCTCGATTATTGGCCCGAGTATCTCATTCCGCAGACAGGCTCGCGCTACCGTCAGCGCAGCGTTTTGCATATTGAGCCGGGAGGCACGCTGTTGTGGACGGAATCTGTTGCGCCGGGTCGTGTGGCTTCGGGGGAAGTTTTCGCATTCACTGAGTTACGAATCGCGACCGACCTCCATGTCGGCGCGGCTCACGTCGCGCGAGAACGCTACTCCATGATGAAAGACGACGCCACGCAACGCGCGTTACTTCGCCAATTTTCAACGCCCTATTACGCGAGTGTCCTGTGTGTGAGTCCGCAATTGGTCGCGGATGATCTCATGCGCATCTCGGCTCTACACAACGAGGATACATGGCTCGGTGCCAGTCGCCTTGGTGAAACTGCGTGGGCGGTAAAAATCATCGCCTCCTCAAGTCCAAGTTTGCGTCAGGCGATATACGCCGTTCGTGCGCAGCTTTATGCCTCGCTAAAAATCACGTCTCCATCGCTGCGACGAGTCACCGGTGAGAAACAATCGTAGCCACCGTTGGGCCGCATACGTCCGGCTCACTTCGCTCCCAGCGCCGCATCGAGGCGTGACGACTCCGCTGAAAAATCCGCTCCTTCGCTTATAAAATAGGGACGGTGAAAGTGCAGGGTTACTTTTGCGAAGGGTTTCGGAATCCAGAGCGCGTCCCATTTTTTGCCGATGCGCCAGCGGCGGTTGATTTGAATTTCAACCGGCACCACTCCGACGCCCGTCCGCTGCGCGAGAAAAAGAATGCCGGGAGCGATGCTGTAGTTGGGGCCACGCGGACCGTCGGGAGTGATGACGATATCGCTACCCTGCGCGAGGGTGCGCGTGAGTTCGAGCAATGCCGCCGCGCCGCGCCGCGAGCTGGAGCCGCGCACCGCGCCCATTCGTAATCGCTCTGCGACAGCCGCAAGCCAGCCACCGTCCTTGCTCGCGCTGGTGAGCACTTTCAGCGGCACCGAATCTCGATTGCGAAGACGATACTGACCGAGGGCTGCGCCGAGCAGCCGATTGTGCCAGAGGCAGTGAATGAGCGGCTTCCGGCGTTTCGGGTTCAAAAAGTCCGCATCATCCACGCAACGCAGGCGCAGCGTGAGACCGAGCAGCTTCAGGATTCCCGCAGCGGGAAACGATGCGAACTGCTGGGCAGCGGTGATTTTTGGCGGACCGACGGGCTTGCTCACATTTCACGAATGACGGATGACTGAGCCTGAAAACAATGCCGAACTGCGCAAACCGCGTTTTTCGTCATTCGCAAAGACAGGGAATATCCACTACAACACCGCCGCCATGAATCTCCCACGCCGACCACGCCGCCTTCGCTCCACGCCGCAACTTCGCGCCCTTGTGCGCGAGACTGCGCTCAGCGCGGATGATTTCATCCTGCCGCTTTTTGTTTCGGAAAAAGTGAAGGGACGTGCGCCCGTCGCCTCGATGCCAGGAGTTTTTCAGCTCGATGAAAACGAACTGCTCGTCGAGGCAGGCGCGGCCCACGCAGCGGGAGTGCGAGCCGTGCTACTGTTTGGAATCCCGGCGACGAAGGACGAGCACGCATCGGGTGCATGCGCCGAAGATGGAGTGGTGCAGCGCGCAGTCCGTCGGCTGAAGCGCGAACTGCCCCAACTCATCGTGATGACGGACGTCTGCCTCTGCGAATACATGAGCCACGGGCACTGTGGCGTCACCGAGTTTCACGAAGGCGTGGCACACGTCCACAACGACGAGAGTGTGCAAATCATCGTCGCCACGGCGGTCTCACACGCACATGCCGGCGCGGACGTGGTCGCACCGAGCGACATGATGGATGGCCGCATCGGCGCCATCCGTGCCGGACTCGATGAAGCGGGTTTTCACGATACGATCATCATGAGCTACGCGGCGAAATTCGCGTCTGCATTCTACGGCCCGTTCCGCGACGCGGCAGAGAGTGCGCCCAGCGCAGGCGACCGGCGCAGTTACCAGATGGACGCCTCCAACGCCCGAGAGGCGCTGCGCGAAGTGGAACTCGATATCAACGAAGGTGCAGACATCGTTCTCGTGAAACCCGGCCTCCCGTATCTCGACCTCGTCTGGCGCATCAAAGAACAATTCGGCCTGCCCACCGCCGTCTATAACGTCAGCGGGGAATACTCGATGCTCATCGCCGCCGCATCCAAAGGCTGGCTCGATGAGCGCGCCTGTGTGATGGAAATGATGACCGCCTTCAAACGCGCCGGCGCCGACCTCATCATCACCTACTGGGCCCGCCAGTGTGTCGAGTGGCTGAAGGTGTAGCCGCCTGTCTCTTCACACTTTTTTTTCAAAAAATGAAAGCGCGGCTGATTTGCTTAAAAATCTTTTTGGCGATATATGCAGTCCAACTGTGTTGTTGGGTGCGGTATGCGTTTTGGCCGCTGAAAAGCCATAGTTGGAAGTCATCCGGCTACGAGATTCGACTGGACGTTAAACTACAGTCTTTTGACGAGCTAAGTCTCTTTCCCATCATTGGGTTTCTCCACTTTATTTCACAGAACGGAGTGGAAGCACAGTATAGGTTTGGCAACTCGGTTCTCGAAAAATTCTACGAATCTGAATATGATATCCCCATCAGTAATTACTCGATGTATGTAGCCGATAGTCGGGTTGGCCTTCGGGAAACAGACGGGGCGTGGAGTGAGACCGTTATTGACTGGGAATTGCCGAGCGAAGCGCCCACGGGGGAAACACTAAGTCATTTTCATAAGGTGAAATAACTGTTTGGCAGCTCATAGCTCGCTACTCTGTATGTTAAACACCCTCTGTTCCATCAGGCTAAGGAACACTCATACCCTTCGCCCGAGTTTGCGCTTCACGGCGTCAATCATGTCGTTCATTTCGCGCAGTTTTAGCAGGGAGGCGGCGAGGCAGAATGCGCCGAGACTGAGGGCGATTGTGATGAGGAGGGCGGTGGTGCGGAAGGCGAAGCCCATGTCGGGCCATTGCGAGAGCAGCAGCCATTTGGAACCCCAGCACACGAGCGCAAGCACGTCGCTGGCGAGGAAGATTTTTGCGAGCACGACGAGGAGCCGCTTAGTTTCGAGGCGTGCGATTTCCTTCCTCATGCACCAGTAGAGCAGGCTGAAATTTGTGAGCGCGACAAAGCCGGTGCTCAGTGCGAGGCCAGTGTGGCCGTAGCCCCAGCGGATGAAGAGCGAGTTCAGCCCGTAGTTCAGTGCGATGGAGAAAAAGCTGATCACCATCGGCGTCTTGCGGCGACCGATGGCGTAGAAGGCGGGCGCGAGCACCTTCATCCCGGCGTAGGCTGCGAGTCCTGTAGCGTAGAAGCGGAGTGCGGCGGCACTTTGCTCGATGTCGTGCGCGCTGACTTTGCCGTGTTCATAAATCACGCTGAGGATCGGGTCGGCTAGCATCCACAGGCCGACGCTGGCGGGCAGGGTGAGGAAAAAAACGAGGCGGATTCCGCGTGCGAGTGCGCCGCGAAAATCAACACGATTGCCGAGCGCTGCGCTGCGCGAAAGGAAGGGCAGGATGACCGTGCCGATGGCGACGCCGAACATTCCAAGCGGAAGCTGCATGAGGCGGAAGGCGTTGTTCAGCCAAGTGACGGAACCTGTTTCGCAATGCGTGGCGAAGCTGGTGTTCACCATCACATTCACCTGCACGGCGCTCGCGGCGATGACGGCGGGGGCCATGTTGCGAAGCACGTCGGCGACGCCGGAATCGCGCCAGTTGAAATCGAGACGCGGATGGTAGCCGATGCGCCGCAGCGACGGGAACTGGATGGCGAGTTGAAGAAAGCCGCCGATGAGAGTGCCATACGCGAGGCCGAAGAGCGCGTGACGGCCAAAGCCGCTATCCATCCACCACGCGAGCGCAAGACCGCCGATGATGCTGCCGATGTTGAAAAACGAAGAAGCCATCGCGGGCCAGCCGAAGACGTTTTTTGCGTTCAGCATTCCCATCACCTGCGCAGCGAGCGACACCATGAGGATGAACGGGAACATCACAGCCGTGAGTTCCGAAGTAAGCGCCGCGTCCTCGCCGGTGAATCCTCCTGCGACAAGGCCGACGAGTTGCGTCGAATAGATCATTCCCAGAACGGTGATGACGCCCATCACGACGAGCGTGAGTGTGCCGATGCGGTTTGCCAGTTTCCACGCGGCGGGCTCTCCCTCAGTGGCTATTTTTTTTGAAAAAACCGTGATGAACGCGGTCGAAAGCGCGCCCTCGGCGAAAAGATCGCGGAGCAAATTCGGAACGCGGAACGCGGTGAGAAAATATTGCAGCGTCTTCGTTCCGAAGAGCGTGTTGAAGAGAACTTCGCGCACGAGACCGAGCACGCGCGAACACATCACGGCGAGGCCGACGATGGCGGTGGCTTTGCCTGTGCGAGGGAGTTTGGAATCAGCCATTGCCCGATGCTTTGCGGAGGCGATCCATGATTGCAATGCCGAGCCCCTCCTCGGAAACGGGCTCCGCGATGATGCGATTCATGCCCATGGAATCGAGGATGCGGAGCTTGGCGAAAAGCGTGGAGGCGGCCTCCTGATAGTTCCCCGTGCGACTAAGGATTTCGACATGGGCAAACCCTTTCGCCTGTGGCGGGCTGCACCACGCGAGCAATCCCACCGGACCTTTCCCGGCGGGAAGAGGCACCTCGTCATGCTTTAAAAGTGTGAGCTGCGCACGGGGCGCGTAATGGCTTTTGAGCTGCCCCGGGCCATGCGGCATCTTTTTGCGGGGCTGTGTTTCCACTTCTCCAAACTCCGAAAGCTGCGCGCGGGTCACGGGACCATCGCGTAAAATCCACAGCTTGCCTTTGCTCGGCATTACGATGGTGCTCTCGACTCCATATTCGCACGGGCCGTCATCCACGATGAGGTGGATGCGCTCATTCAGTTCTTCGTAAACGTGAGCGGCTGTCGTGGGACTGATTCGACCAAAGCGGTTCGCACTCGGCGCTGCGAGCGGCTGGCCGAAGCCCTCGATGACTTCTTTAAAAACAGGCTCTGCACTCATGCGAACAGCCACGGTGGGAAGTCCGGCTGTGACCAAATCGGGCACGATTTTATTTCGAGGCAGGACAAGCGTAAGCGGGCCGGGCCAGAATCGTGCGATGAGACTTTGCACCAAATCCAAGTCTTCATCGTGAATGACACAGAGATTGTTCAGCCAGTCCTGATTCGGCAGATGGACGATCAGTGGATCGAACTTCGGGCGCTCTTTCACTTGGAAAATGCGCAGCACTGCCTCGGGATTCAGCGCCCACGCGGCGAGTCCATAGACGGTCTCGGTTGGCAACGCGACCGGGTATCCGCCGGTGAGCAAATATACAGCTGCCTCGATGGCATCGGCGCGCTGAGTAGATGTTCGGACTGGCGCGATCTGCGTCTTCATTTGCGCTGTAACGCTGCGCGAGCGTCGCGGACGGCAGCAGCGGCTTCTTCCACGGTCGCGCCAAAAGCAGTGAGGTGCCCCATTTTCCGCCCCGGCTTGGGCGCGGCCTTGCCATAGAGGTGCAACTTCACGCCCGGCACGGCGAGCGCGGCGGCCCAGTTCGGTTCGCCGTTCGCCCATTCGTCGCCGAGCAAATTCGCCATCGCTGCGGGGCTGAGCGATTCCGTGCCGCCGAGCGGCAGACCGCACACGGAGCGCACCTGCTGCTCGAATTGCGAAGTGACGCTCGCGTCAAAACTGAAGTGCCCGCTGTTGTGCGGACGTGGAGCGAGTTCGTTGATCACGATCTGGCCGTCGGCCAAAAGAAACATCTCCACCGCCAGCACGCCGACGAGATCGAGGGCCGCCGCCACTTTGCAAGCGAGCGTGCGAGCCTGTTCCGCGACTGCGGCCGGGATGCGCGCCGGGCAGTAGGTGATGTCGAGGATATGGTTCGCGTGTTCGTTTTCGCACACGGGCCAAGTCGCGATTTCGCCATCCACGCCGCGCGCGACGAGCACAGAAATCTCGCGCTCGAAAGTGATGAATTTCTCCAGCACCGCTGGTTGCCCATCGAACGGCACCCACGCCGCCGCTAGATCGTCGCCCGGCGCGAGCTTGCGCTGGCCTTTGCCGTCGTAGCCAAAGGCGGCGGTCTTCAGCACGCCCGGCAGACCGATTTCACGCGCAGCGTCAGCGAGCTGCAACGCGCTCTCAACACGACGGAACGGCGCGACAGGCAAACCGGCGCCGGAGAGAAATTCCTTTTCCCGCAAACGATGCTGGCAGATGTGCAGCACACGGCCCGCAGGCCGCACAGGACAATGCGCCGCCGCCCACTCGACTGTTTGCGACGGCACGTTTTCAAACTCGAACGTGAGAACCGCGACGCGCTTCGCAAACGCACGCACAGCAGCTTCATCGTCGTAGCGCGCCGTCACTTCGTCATCGGCGACCTGTCCGGTCGGCGTGTCGTAATCCGGTGAAAATGTGATCACGCGGTAGCCCATGCGACGCGCTGCAATGGCAAACATCCGGCCGAGTTGACCGCTGCCCATCACGCCAAGAGTTGCACCCGGAAGAATCGGCCCGCTCATGGCAACTTCTGCCCCAGCACGTCGTTCGTCTGTTTTTTGCGAAAAGCGACCAGCGCCTTGCGCACGCGTATGTCGTGCAACGCCAGGATCCCCGCAGCGAGCAGGCCCGCGTTTTTCGCACCCGCCTCGCCGATGGCCAGCGTTCCCACCGGAATCCCGCCGGGCATCTGCGCGATGCTGAGCAGCGAATCCATCCCGCTCAGCGCCCGACTTTGCACTGGCACGCCGAGCACGGGCAAATGCGTGTGCGCCGCGACCATTCCGGGCAGGTGCGCCGCACCGCCGGCACCGGCGATGATTACCTGAATCCCCCGCCCTGCTGCGGCTTTCGCAAACTCTGTAAGCAAATCCGGCGTGCGATGCGCGGAGACGATGCGCGACTCGTGCGGGATGCCGAATTTCTCCAGCATCTCGACGGCGTGTTTCATCGTCTCCCAATCGGACTTGCTGCCCATGATGACTGCGACTTGCGCGTCTGTTTTCATCCGTGTGAGTGAAATATGCCGCACAGCGGGTGTCGAGCGCGCTGTGATCCTTGATGATGTGCGTTCGACATTCGCCTCGCATTCAGTTTTCCTCACCCGCCATGTCGTCCGAACTTCCATCGCTGCCCCGCGAAAACATTGTCCTCATTGGTTTCATGGGCAGTGGAAAATCGGCCATTGGCCGGATGCTCGCAAAGCGGCTGAAGTTTCGTTTTATGGACACGGACACCATCATCGAAGAACGCGCCCGGATGCCGATTAAGGACATTTTTGCGAAGCACGGTGAGGCGTATTTCCGTGAACGCGAAACGGCGGCGCTCGCATCGCTGGCTGGAGGACGAGGCCACATCATCGCAACCGGCGGCGGAATCGTCACACAAGCGCGCAACCTGCCGCTGCTCCATAAACTCGGCTGGGTGGTGCTTTTGAAAGCCGACCCCGACGAAATTTTCCGCCGCGTTGCGCACAATAAACAACGCCCGCTGCTCCAGGTGGAAAATCCGCGTGAACGCGTGGAAACCATGCTCACCGAACGCCAGCCACTTTACGAAGAGGCCGCCGACTTCAGCGTGGATAGCACGGGCCTCCAGCGCGAAGCGGTCGTCGAACGCGTGCTCGAAGGCGCGAGGAAAGTCTTCGGCTGGAAAGAAACGGCGAAGCCCTAGCTCGCCAGCGCTGGCTCGGCGTATTTTGCGAGCCATTCGTGATGCACTTTGGGCGAGATTTCGCTGGGCTTGATTTCACTGCGGCCTCCCCAAAAGACGTTCGTGTAGTCCACCGGGATGCCGATGCTCGCGAGGTGCGCGTCAATCGCCGCCTTGTGCGCGAAGACGCGCTCCTTCTCGGTGCCGTGACAGACGGCCATGATGTTCACGTTGTTGAAATCCGGGCCTCCTTCGCGCCAGTAGCAGTGCGTGAGGATGGGGTGACGCCCGACTTCGCCGCCTGCCTCGACTTCGCGACCGACGGGCACGCGCCAGTGGAAGAGCGCATTGAATTTCGTCACGCGCTGGCCGCTTGCGCTCGGTTTAACGTGCTCGAGGAAAGTCGAGAACCGTCCGATGACCTGACGTTTGTTTAGGTCCTCCGCAACGCGGCAGAACGTCTCGAAGTCCACACCTGCCTCGGCGGCACGTGTGGCCCAGAGGCCGAGGCGCACTTCATCGAGCGTGAGTTCGCGTTTCAAAGCGAGGAGGACTTCCCATTCGAGGTCGGTCAACTGGACGATGCCGACGGGGATCATTTTTGCGCGCTCGTCGGTCTTGTCGCCGGGCTCGATCACTTTCCGCCGCACATGGCCGACTCCGAGGGCGAAGATGCCTTTTGCGGGCATGAGTTTAAATTTCGTGCAACCGGTGTGGCGCATGAGGACGCGGGCGTGTTCCTCCATGTTTGTGCCGGTCGGCGTTTTGAGCGTGGTCCAAAGCCGGTAGGCGCTGCCGGTGGTCTGGTTGTCCGTGCTGCGGACGACGACGTGGCCGCTGAACGGATCGTTTTTAAACATCCAGTCGAACGCATCGTTCAATTTTTCCTCCGGCACCTGCCACGCGACGAGTGCGCCCTCGGCGAGATTGCTGGCGACGAGCGTCTGGCGCACGCGGCGGATGGTGCCAGCGGCGAGCATCGTCTTGATGCGATCCAGAACGGTTTCCAAAGGCAGTCCGCACTTTTCCGCAATGGCGGCAAAAGGCTCGCGCACGAAGCCGGATATCTTGTCCTCGGACACGGCGAGGATCTGCGAATTGATGGGGTCTGTGTGTTCGATGATGGATGACATTTGCGCGGTTGATAATGTGACGCCCGTCCGCACGCCACCGGGGAATTGGCGAGAACTGGGCGTCTTTGGCTACGTTGTTTTGGCGAGTTGTTTGCCGCTGCGCCACCATTTGAAAGGCAGCAGCGCGATGGCGATGAGCACGAGCTGGCTGAGACTGAACTGCCAGAGCCGGAGCGCGCCGTTTTCCGAGCGTCCGTAGCTGTGCAGCCCGATATCGAGCATGTTCGTGCCGAAAAAGCTGATCGAAGTGACGATGTTGCCGAAGATTGCGGCGGCCATCAGCCCGCGTGCTCCCATGTAGCGGCCCCAGCGTGCGTGGAGGATGACGAGACACCAAAGCACGATGAGCAGTGCACCATTTTCCTTCGGGTCCCAACCCCAGAAACGCCCCCAGCTTTGATCCGCCCAAATGCCGCCGAGCACCGTGCCGGTAAAACTGAACAGCGCCGCGAAACAGGTGATCGCATACACGGAGCGCTCGAGTTTTTTACCCAGTTCCCCATCGAGACTCGGGGTGAAAACACCGCGCAGCACGTAGAGAATTCCGAGCGTGCCGGCGAGGTAGGTGGCGGAATAGCCGAGGTTGATGATCACGACGTGCGTCGCGAGCCAGAAGTTCGAGTCGAGCACCGCCTGCATCATTTCGAGCGTGTCGCCTTCGAGCGCTTTGTGGCTCGCGATGATGAGCGTGCCGAAACCGACCATCGCCGCCGCCGCGCTGGCGATACAGCCACGGAAATAAAACTCCAGCAGCAGAGCCAGCCCCGCCGCGCCCCACCCGACGAAGACTGCGGCGGAGTAGAGATTGATCACCGGCGGACGATCAATGAGCACGATGCGCGTGATGATTCCCGCCGTGTGCAGCGCGAAGGTGAACACGAGCAGCCAGCGCGTCGCCTTTCCCATCGGCTGCGCCAATCCCAGCCATGAAAAGAGCGAAAGCAAAAGCACGCAAACGTAGAGCGTGATGGTGAAGTTGAACGGATCGGCGTCGTTGAAAATGCGCTCGTGTTTCGCCGTCGAAAGAACGCCGGGCGTCGCTGCGAGCAGCG
>JBEIQV010000263.1:0-4560 GCA_040376335.1 Verrucomicrobiia bacterium
CTGTAGCCGACCATCACCTGCTGTGTGAGTTGTGTGGTGCCCTCGCGTTTCGCCTGAAACTCCAGGCTCCGGCGCGTCACGGGCTGCGCGAGAAATTGCCTGACCATGTCGGGGCCGCCTTCCAGATCGTCGGCAGTTTCAAAAAGCGGAACGACGGGCAGCAGGCACACGATGCCTTCGGGAAATGCACGTAGCAGCCCGGCTTCGCGTGCGAGCACGTGGACGACGAGAAGGTCGGAAAGCCGCCGTGTCATGCTGACGATGAGTGAGCCGATTCCATCCGGGCCAAACGCTGCGAGATGTTGCGCGAGCACGCGGTAGCAGCCGAGGACAGCGTCCGCCTCCGGCCCTGCGCTCGCGCTCGGATGCAGGAACGGTCGCGGCGAGCGGAGTTCGCGTTCGAGGAAACGCAGTCGATCATTTTCGCTCCACTCATCCCACTGGCTGCCGTCGAGACCGGCTGCGCCCATGAGTTGCATGAGCGCTTTTGCGTGGAAGGCGGAGTTTTGCCGGATGTCGAGGTGAGCGAGGTGAAAACCGAAGACTTCGAGTGCGCGCTGCACGGGCTCGACATCGCTGACCGCGAGCCGCTGTGCGCCGCTCTCGACGAGCGCGGCGTGGAGCATTGCGAGATCGGCGGCGAGTTCAGCGGAGTGCTGGTAGAAGGCGGCTCCTTCGCGGAGTTGCGCGCGCTGGCCGGGTGCGAGTTCGACGGGCAGGCGTGCGAGCATGAGACCGACGAACTGCCGCCACGGTTCCTCCAGATGTGCAGTGAGTATGGGTGCTGCGAGTTCGCCGAGCGCGTCGGCGAGACGTCCGATGCCTTCGCGCAGCGCACGCGGCGGCGACTGCATCCACGTCGTGAGCGTGAGTTTTCCCGCGAGCTTTGTGAGGTTGCGATGGTGGACTAGCAGCGCATTTGCACGAAGGCCTTCAAGCGTTTCGCGAGTGATTTCGGCGGTGACGCCGGGGTGGCCATCGCGGTCGCCGCCGACCCACGTGCCGAAGCACAGCCGTGGAAGCGCGCGAAGCTCATCGGGCGCGAAGCCTGCATCCGCCCATGCAAGGTGAAGGCGTTCATCAAGCGCGGGAAGCACGCGAGGGAAGACTTCGCGCAGGTAGTGCATCACGTTGCGACGCTCGTCGGTGAGCGTGGGTTTTTCCAAAAGGATCTCGCCTGTTCGCCACAGGCGTTCGAGGGCAGCTTTGATTTCAACGCGCTGGCGCTTTTTACTCGTTGGTGTTTGGGACGAGTTGCGTGCGTGTTCGAGCAGCGCATGAAGCGCGCGATGGTGGTCGAGAACGGAAAGGCGCTTCGCCTCCGTGGGGTGCGCTGTGAGCACTGGTTCGACGCGGACGCGTGGTAGCAGGGCTGCGATTTCTTTCGCGCTGATTCCGTCCTCTTTTAACCGGGCGAGCTGCGCGCCCCACAGGCCCTGCTCGGCTGTCAGGCCTTCGCTGGATTCGCGCAGTTCGCGCATCGCGGCGGCGGCGTTTTCCTCGACCATGTTCAGCAATTGAAATGCGACCGAGTAAGCGAGACCGAGCCGTGGCGGCAGTTCGGCGGACGTCTCGATTGGTTTGCCGCGCCAGGGCAGGTGAGCGGCGAGTTCGCCGTGGCCGAGTTCATGCAGGACTTCGGCGAATGCTTCGAGCAGGCTGTGCAGATCGACATCCATCTGCTCGAAGCCGATGCTGAGATAGTCGGGCTTGCTCACTGTTGTTGCTGCATCTCCTGTTGGACGAGGATTTCGTCCTCCAGATTGAGAAATGGCTGGAAGATGTAGGCGTTGAAAAGCGCTTCGCCGACTTCGTTGAACTTGAATTGGAGCAAGTCGAGATAGCCGTGAAGACCGTGCGCTAGGACTTCGTCGAGCGAGCCGTATTCGAGTTCGGCGAGCAGGCGTCCGCAAAGTTTTTCAGCGTCGTTGCTGTAGCGGCGAGCGGGCACGCCGGAGATGGCGTGGAGTGCGTCATTCAGTTTCTCGATGCAAAAGCGGACGCTGCGCGGAAACTCCTCATTGAATAGCAGAAGTTCGACCGCCCATTCGGGCCGCACTTCTGCGCCATAGGCGGCTTTGTAGGCGTCCCAAGCGGAGCAGGAGCGAAGGATGGCGCTCCATTCCAGCGCGTCACTTTGGGTGATGGTTACGGGCGCGCCTTTTTCCGGGAAGGTCTTGTGGCGCACGTCGAGGATGCGGGTGATTTTATCCGCGCGTTCGAGAAATTTTCCCGCCTGCATGAACTGCCAGCCTTCATTGTGTACGAACGTCGCATAGATGAGGCCGAGCAGGAGCAGACTTGTGTTTTTGATCTGCGTGAAAAAATCCGTCGGACTTTGCTGCCACATATACCGCGCATCCTGACCGCGCATCCACAGGTAAAGGCGGTTCAATTCCTCCCAAAGTTCGGAGGTGATTTGGTCGCGCACCATGCGTGCATTTTCGCGCGCCTGTGCGATGGAACTTACGATGCTGTTGGGATTCTCGGAGTCGAAAACCAAGAAGTCCGTGACAGCCTGACCGGTGGCACGCGGATACTTCTCGAGGAACTCTGCATCGTCGCCGGTGGACTGGACAATTGGCATCCAGTGCTCCGCGAGAGTGGAGTCATCGAGATTTCGGAAATCGAGTAGTAGTTGGAGATTCGTATCAACGATACGCGCGGTATTTTCCGCGCGTTCGATGCAACGACTCATCCAGTAGAGACAGTTTGCGACGCGACTGAGCATGGCGATGGTATGTATGGGTTTGGGTTGCGGCCATGCAGGTGGGAAAGGGTGGAGAATGTCAAATCACGGATGACGAATAACGAAATGTGAAGGCTGGTTTTATTCATCGCCGTAGAGGACCCAGGTATCCTTTGAGCCGCCACCTTGCGAGCTATTCACGACGAGCGAGCCTTTTCGCAGTGCGACGCGTGTGAGGCCGCCGGGGACGATGGTGATTTTTTCGCCGTAGAGGGCGAAAGGGCGCAGGTCTATGTGGCGACCCTCGAAAGTGCCGTCGTCCTGCCGCGTGGGGTGTGTGCTGAGCGAAATCATCGGCTGAGCGATGTAGTTGCGCGGGTCTGCGAGGATCGCAGTTTTGAAATCGTCGCGTTCTTTTTGCGAAGCGCGAGGCCCCATGAGCATTCCGTAGCCGCCGCTTTCGTTCGCGGCTTTCACGACGAGTTTATCGAGGTTTTCGACGATATACTTTTTGTCGGCGTCTTCGCTCGCGAGGTAGGTGGGGACGTTGGGCAGGATGGGCTCTTGATCGAGGTAGTATTTGATCATCCGGGGGACGAAGTAATACATCACTTTGTCGTCTGCGATGCCGGTGCCGATGGAGTTGGCGAGCGAGACGTTGCCGCTGCGGTAGGCGTTGATGAGGCCGGGCACTCCGAGCTGCGAATCGCGGCGGAAGACGGTGGGGTCGAGGAAGTCGTCGTCGAGCCTGCGGTAGATCACATGCACAGGGCGCTGGCCTTTTGTCGTGCGCATGAAGACGCGCGAGTCGCGGACGACAAGGTCGCGACCTTCGACGATCTCGATGCCCATCTGTCGCGCGAGATAGGTGTGCTCGAAATACGCAGAGTTGTATGCGCCGGGTGTGAGCAGCACGACGGTCGGCTCGGCGACTCCGGCGGGCGCGATGTATTGGAGCATCTTCAGCAATTCCTGCGGGTAGTGCTCCACAGGACGGACGCCGATGCTTTCAAACATCCCGGGGAATGTGCGCTTCATCGCGCGGCGATTTTCCAGAACGTAGCTCACGCCCGACGGGCAGCGACCGTTGTCTTCGAGGACGAGATAATTTCCATCGGCATCGCGGATCAGGTCGGTGCCGCAGATGTGGATGTAAATGTCCTTCGGCACGTTGAAGCCCGCGAACTCGCGCCGGAAATGTTTTCCCGAAAGGATGTAGTAGGGAGGAATGACACCGTCTTTCACGATGCGCTGCTCGTGGTAGATGTCGTGGAGAAAAAGATTGAGCGCCGTGATGCGTTGTTTGAGGCCGGCTTCGATGTGGTCCCATTCTTTCGCGGGGATGATCCGCGGCAGCATGTCGAACGGGAAAATCCGCTCCGTGCCCTGCGCATCGCCATACACGTTGAAAGTGATCCCTTGTCGCATGAACGCGAGATCCACGGCCTGACTGCGCACGGAAAATTCCGGCACTGTGAGCGACTCGAACGCCTCCCGCATCTTGCGATAGTGCGGCCGCGTGTCGGCCCCCGCCATTTCATCGAACAACCCCGATCCTGTTTGATACCCTTGCAGCACGTCTCTGCTGCTAAATGGAAGACACGCGTTCTGGCAAGCGCGATGTGCGCGGATTTTTCAATTAAGCGCGATCAAAAATGCGCGCGAAGAGGCTCTCGAAAAAGTTTGGCTTACGAGTATCGGAACTGGTCGGGGCGCTGATGAGGCCGGGGCGTGCACGGAGTTTCGGCGCTGCTGGCTCTGGAACGATGATAGCCTGCGGAGTTTCGTCAGCTTTGTTAATGAGCGGCGCTTTCTTTTCCGTCGAAGGATTCGAAGCGGGTTCGGCTTTGATCGCAGAGGCCGGTTTTTTC
>JBEIQV010000019.1:0-21597 GCA_040376335.1 Verrucomicrobiia bacterium
CGACTTCCTCCTCACCTTCGATGAGGAAGACCAAATTCACGGGCACGTCTCCCTTTTCGCGCAGTGTCTCCCCCACCCCGAGCACGTGCGCGAGGATCTGGCCTTTGTTGTCTGTGGAGCCGCGTGCGTAAATCACGCCATCGCGCACGACCGGCTCAAACGGCGGCGAAGTCCACTCGCCGAGCGGGTCCACAGGCTGGACGTCGTAGTGCCCGTAAATCATCACGGTGCGCCGACCGGCGACGTGTTGATTGCGCGCAACGACGATGGGATGCCCGCCCGTCGCGTGGATCTCCGCCTGCAAACCCAGCGCGTTTAATTTCGCACCAAGCCACTGCGCGCACGCCGCGACATCCCCCGCCCGCTCGGGCAGCGTGGAAATGCTGGGAAAGCGGATGAAAGCAAACAGGTCGTCGAGATGCGCAGAGTTCATTGCCACGACACTGGCAAAAGGATCGGCGCACGTCGAGTGGTGCGCGCTACTTCTCCTGCAACCGCATAGCGGCACGCTCCCGCTCCAAAAAATTATAGGGCAATAAAATTGGCAGCCCATAACACTGCGAGCCGAGCACGCCCGTGAAATCAGCACGATCCAGTGTGATGAGAACATTTGCCATGGCCAAAGCAGTTAGAAGCACCGGGCGGTCTTTGCTCACTGGGAAAACCAGCGCACGATTCAGGCTCACTACATCATCCACGATGGTAATTTGCCTCCGCAGCCGCAGCCATTCCGCAGTTACCGCAGCCGGGAACTTCAATAAATTCCGCATCACCTCCCCGATCACCCATGGGCTGGCCAGTAACTCCCATCCTTGTTTGGGTGCTGCTAGAAAAATTGCACGCGAAGCTCCCGCAGCCGAACCGCACGCAGCGAGCAAGACGCTTGTATCGAGAAACAACTTCACGCGCCTTTGAGGAACTTGGCGTAGCCCGCCTCATCGTCTGCGATCCATCGCTCTATCTGCTCTTTAGGAATGTCGCGCGGCGGCGGCAAAGCCCCGTCCGCCGCGTGCAATCGCGCAGCAAGGAAAAGTAGAAGCTCCTGCTGCTCCTGCGCCGGGAGGGAATCTACAGCCGTTTCAATTTCAGCGAGCGTGCTCATGGCGCGGAAAGTAGCACGCACTAACGCGAGACGTCAACGCGGTCGCTGCGGGCTAAAGTGTCGGCCACAAACTATCCACGGCACGAGGGGAGATGCTCACTTTCTAGCCGGAGAAAATATGGCGCGATTGTGGATGGTGGGTATTTTCCAGAGTGCGGTAGGATAGTCTCGCGGGATGGCACGACGGCGGCTAGACGCGCGACTACACTTCGGCCATGCTGAATTTCATGCGCATCATCACTCTACTTTTCGCCTTCGTGGCGGCGGCTTTCGCGGAAACTCCAGCGGAGGAAAACAAGCCTGTGCCGGAGAAATTCAATGCGCCGAAGGAGGTCGCGCCGGGTGTTTTTGAGATCGGGGTGGTGCGTGTGGATAAAACCGCAAGCACCGTCTCCTTTCCCGCGAAGGTGAATATGGTGGACGGTCTGCTGGAGTATCTGCTGGTGACGCCGCAGGGCTCGGCGCACGAGAGTCTTTTTGTGACGGATGCGCCGCCGAAGGAAGTCCACATGGCCATGCTGCTCCTTGGCGCGAAAGGGATGGAGCAACCGAAGGACGGCGCGGCGCAGGGACGCATTGATTCGGAGTTCCTCGCGAGGGCTCCGAAGCTCACGGGAGATAAAATCACGATCACTGCGGTGTGGAAGGACAAGGACGGCAAGGAGCAGGTGACGCCCGTCGAGCGTTGGATTGTGCGCATGATTCACTCGCGCAAAAAAGCCTCGGAGACCGTGCCTGCTGCGGACGGGCCGTGGCTTTACACGGGGAGCTATTTTTACGGGAAGCATTTCGTCGCGCAGACTGAGGGGTCGCTTGCTTCGCTTGTCACGTATCCCGGCGCGCTCATCAATAACCCACGCAGTGGTTCGAACGATGACCACCAGTGGTATGTCAATAAGGAGACCGTCCCGCCGAAAGACACGCCCGTCACATTCACCATCAAACTCGAACCCAAATGAAACGTCGCCACTTCATCCTCGCCACACTCGCCCTCGCCAGTTTCGCGCACGCCGCGAACGAACCGCTGCCGCGCGAGGAAAAAAACCTCTCTTTCCGCAACGAACTCCGCGACTCCATGAATCGCGGCACCGCCTTTCTGCTCACGCAGCAAAATGCCGACGGCAGCTTCGGTAAAGACAACACGCATCCCGCGCTCAGCGCACTGCCGCTCATCGCTCTGCTCCGCGAGCCGACGGGGAAATTCGCAACCTCCGAGGTCGTGAAAAAAGGGGCGGCGTATCTGCGCAAATTCGCACAGCCCGACGGCGGTATTTACGACAAGGAAGGCGGCCTCGCGAACTACAACACCAGCGTCTGCCTGCTCGCGCTCGCACTCGTCGGCGATGAAAAGGACACCCCGCTTTTGCGCGCCGCGCGCGCCTACGTCATCGGGCAGCAGGCCTCCGGCATGACCAAGCCCGAGACCGACGGCGGCATCGGCTACGGAACCATCGGCGCAAGCCCCAAGCGAGGCCATCCCGACCTCGACAACACCTACATCGCACTCGAATCCCTGCGCGCCACGCAATCGCTCGCCGCCGACAAGCCCGGCGAGAAACAACTCAACTGGTCAGCCGCGATTGATTTCATCTCCCGCTGCCAGAACCTGCCCTCGCACAACAAAGGCGAAAAAGTCGCCAAGGACGCCGACAACAAAGGCGGCTTCGTCTATTACCCCGGATTCAGCAACGCCGGCGAAATTGACCTCGAAGGCGGCGGCAAGGCGCTCCGCAGCTACGGCTCCATGAGCTACGCGGGGCTGCTCAGCTTCATCTACGCCGATTTGAAAAAGGACGACCCGCGCGTCGTCGCGGCGATTGACTGGCTGAAGAGGCACTACACCCTCGAAGAAAACCCCGGCCTCGAAAAGCAGGGGTATTTCTACTACCTCCACCTCATGGCCAAGGGCCTCAGCGCAGCCGGCCTCACCGAGCTGGATCGCGGCGGCAGGAAAGTGGACTGGCGTCGCGAACTCGGCTTGCAGTTGATGAAACTACAAACCCCCGACGGCTTCTGGATCAACGACGTCGCCCGCTGGAAGGAAAACAACAACGTCCTCACCACCACCTACGGCGTCATGTCGCTGGAGATTCTTTATAACCAGATGTAGTCGAGGGCTGGTGCGTTCGCCTGCGCCGCTTCTCTCCTGCCTGAATTGCACAACGATCTGTTCGACGTTTGAATTGTGTCACGGCAATGATGCGCCATGCGAATTGTGGCTTGGAACCTTGGACATCAGACACACGAGCGGGAACTTTCCCCCGCATTTCTTGATGCAGTGAATGCTCTTTCGCCTGACGTGTTGGTGCTAAACGAATACGTCCACGGCGAATCACGCAGAGAGATGATCGCAGGGCTTGAGCGACTCGGATTGGGGACTGTCAGTGCTTCGCCGCACATTCCCGGACAGAACCAAGTGTTGATTGCCTCACGCTCTCCACATTCGATCGGTGACTTAGCTGGGCCGACTACAACGCCTGCCGCAATAGTAAATTTTCTGCACGTTGCCTTGTCGGATCTTGATGTCGTTGGGATGCGTGCGCCCGCATACGCAAACAGAGCCCAGCTTGAAGCCTACTGGGAGGAAACAGAAAGTCTGATCATGCGAACCGTCGGTCGGCGAATCGTTTTCATTGGCGACATGAACTGTGACCCGGACAAACCTCGGAAGCCCGGAGGACGTGCGCTCATGCGGCTGCGGGAAGTCGGCTGGAAGATACCGACACCAGTCGGCAAATGGAGCTTCATTGCAAAGGATGGAAGCAAATCATCGTGCATAGACCATTGCGTTTGCAGCCCATCGCTTGTGCGCCCCATCGCAAGCTACGTCACCAAAATCAATGATCTCACACTTGCCGGGCAGACTTCCGAGAGGGCGATTTCAGATCACGCCGCTTTGGTTTTGGATGTCGGTGTGTGATTTCCAATCTTCAACGGTGAGTAGACAAGAGCGGATGAGCGATTCCTCATTGCCCGCACGGCGACTCGGCAGCCAACAGGGCGTGATTGATTTCCCCAATACCGCCCGCGTTTTTATCAATTAACGCACGCGCGTCGAACCGCGCTATCTGGCCGGGCGTATGAAAAACGCCATCATTGTCCTGTTGCAAATCGTCCTCGTGCTCGCCAGCGCCGACTTCCTCGCGGGCATCGTCCACTGGCTCGAAGACGCCTACATCCGCGAAGACACGCCGCTCATCGGCTCCACGATTGGGCGCGCCAACGTCATCCACCACCACCTGCCGCGGCACATGACGCGCAACACCTGGTGGCAAAGCTCGTGGGACTTGGTCGCCTTCTCCGCCATCCTCCTGCTCATCTCGTGGAAAGTCGGCATTCTCGGCTGGCAGACGTGGCTCTTCGCCATCGTCAGCGCCAACGCCAACGAAGTCCACAAATGGTCCCACCGCACCCGCAGGGAAAACGGCCCCGTCATCACCTTCCTCCAAAACATCCGCCTGCTCCAAACGCCGCACCACCACGCCATCCACCACACCAACCCGAAAAACGTCCACTACTGCCCCATCACCAACCTCGTGAACCCGCTCCTCGACACCATCCGCTTCTGGGACGCCACCGAATGGCTCCTCGCCCGCACCATCCGCCTCCACCGCCGCCCCGACACCTCCCTCCCCGGCCACGGCCCCGCACCGGAGTGGCTGAAGCCATTGCGAGAAAAGAAACAGTCCGCCACATCTGCGAAATAAGCCTACTACCGCACGTAGCCGCTCTAGAAAAATCGAGCACTACGCAATTTTCACCGCACGCTCCACGAACGCCAGCGCATCGGCCAGCGTGCGCTCGTCGCGGGCGTGGAGCGTGAGGAGCGTATCGCCCTCAGTCACGTGCGTGCCGGTCTTCGCGATGTCTGCGCAGCCTACGGCGAAATCCACGGCGTCGCTCGCCTTGGCACGGCCCGCGCCTAGAGCGACGCACGCGCGACCGATCAACTCCGCATCCATCCGCGCGAGCGTGCCGCTGCGTTTGGCGCGGATTGGATGGAGAATGGGCGCGCGGTGAATTTCCAAAATGCGCTCCGTATCGGCGGCGCGACCACCTTGCGCTTCCACGAGCTGCGTCCACTTGCGCCATGCGGTGCCGTCGTTGAGCCAAGCAGCGAGTTGCGCGCGAGGGACGGGCGAAACTTTCTCCGCTAGATCCAGCGTGAGCGCGACGAGGTCAGCGGGGCCGCGTCCTTGCAACGTCTCCACCGATTCCCACACCTCCAGCGCGTTGCCCGCCGTGTGGCCGAGCGGCTCGTCCATCGCGTTCAACATCGCCGTCGTCTCCACGCCACACTCCGCGCCAACTGCGCACATCGCATCGGCGAGCACCTGCGCATCGGCGCGTGTTTTCATAAAGGCACCGCTGCCGAACTTCACATCCAGCACCAGACGGTCGAGCGACTCCGCGAGTTTCTTGGACATGATGCTCGCTACGATGAGTGGGATGCTCGGCACCGTCGCCGTCACATCGCGCAGCGCGTAGAGCTTCTTGTCCGCCGGGCACAAATCCGCCGTCTGCCCGATCATCACCACGCCGATGCGCGCGAGCTGCGCCAGCGCCTCTTCCTCCGCGAGTCCCGCGCGAAAGCCGGGGATGCTCTCCATTTTATCCAAAGTCCCGCCGGTGATACCGAGGCCGCGCCCGCTGATCATCGGCACCCACACCCCTGCACACGCCAGCAACGGCGCGAGCACCAGCGACACCTTGTCTCCGATTCCGCCCGTGCTATGTTTGTCCACCTTCAGCGGCGAACCCTCGGGATATGAAAGCACGCGCCCGCTGTCCCGCATCGCACGAGTCAGCGCCCCGGTCTCTGCAGCGGACATTCCTTTAAAAAACACCGCCATCGCCCAAGCCGCCGCCTGATAAGCAGGAACATCCCCCCGCGCATATCCAGCGATGAACTCCGCAATCTCCCCCGCCCCCAACTCTCCACCCTCACGCTTGCGCTCGATGAAACTTGGAATGTGCATGGCAGGTGAGAGAAGCGAAACGGCACAGCGGACTACAGCAAATTCCGCGAAGTGAAGCCTAGATGGATGGGTGCGGTGAGCGCTGCCTAGTGGACAGTGAAAGACGAATGGTAAACATCGATATGTGATACGATTTCTATTTTCCGACTGCTTGAAAGGATAGGCACACAACGGTAACGATATGCTTGGAGCGGAGCGAGGCAGCCCACGGAACCGACACCATCATTTCTTGTTCTCAGACAGAGTCCCGCTCACTCGCTTTAACGAATCCGCTGAGGCGATTTCACGGCCATCAGCAAAGACACGCAGCCCCTTCCCTTTCCCGTATTTAGTCCCAGTCTTGTCCCAAAGAATTGTGAGCGTCTTTCCGTGATACAGAATGTGGTCGAGGCAGAAATAATCCCACGTTCCCTCCGGCAGCAGAGGGTTCACTTCTACTGTGTCATCCGCACGCGGCCTTAGTCCGACGAGCCCTGTGATCACGAGGTCGCAATAGGTCGAGTGATTGTAGTCTTTGCCACGCTCGACGCCGCCTTTACCAGCGTCCCACGTTCCTTTTTTCCACTTCATCAGCCGGGTGCGGGATATCCAGTCGCCCGTCTTCGGGTTGAGATTTTCATCAATCCACGGAACCACTCGTCCGTCTGGCCGCGTGAGGTGATGGCTGCGCGTGTAGGTTTTCAGCGACTGAAAATAGTCCGCCTTGCTGATGGAATCCTGCTCGTAGTCATTGAGCACATTGGCCATCGCGGTGAGGGTCACCGCCGTCGCAAACGGCCAGCTCGGTCCGTTCCACTGGCACTCATGTCCTTCGTAGGAAATGCGGAAGCCGGGATGGCGCTGTTCAGTCGTCGTCGGACCGAACGGAGCCATGAAACCCTGCGGGTCGGTCAGTTGCTTCCACGCCACTTCGTAGCCTTTGCTGCGCTCTGGTAGATGAAAATACCACGGCGTGAAGCCGTGCAGTTCGCGAACGTTCACGAAGGGTAAATCGCCCTCCCCTTTCGGACGTGTCTTAAAAAACTTCGCCTCCGGGTCCCACAGTTTCTCCTGCACAAGCTGACGCAACCGCGCCGCCTTCCCTTCATACTCCGTCGCGATGTCGCTCTTACCCGCCAGCTTCGCGATTTTCACGAGTGCCTGCGCATCGCCGAACATATAGCTGTTGATCGTCGCCCGTTTCCCGCTTCCGCCGATGGAGACCTCCATCCCGTCGCGGTCATCAATCTGCCAGAAAAGTCCATCGCCCAGCAGTCGCGACTTTTCCCACTCCTGATAATTCTTCACCAAATCTTCCAGCAACCCCGTGAGCTGATCCGCATCGTGACGCACGAGGTAATTCGCATACAACGCATCGGCGGCCCAGAAACTATACGAGCGCGGACTCGCCCCCTTGCGAAACCAAAACGGTGCATAGTCGTTCAGGTATTTCGCATCGTGCAGCCAGCGCCCTTCGTAAAAGTGATGCGCCGCCGGACAACTGATCGTGTTGTGCTTCCCCGCCCACGACACATTCGGCAGAAACTCCGTAATCACCCACCCGTCCGGCGTCTGCTTGACGTGCTTCCGGTAAGTCCACCAACGAAAATAATACGTCTGTTCGATGTCCGCATCCGGGCACTCGAAGAGCGGGATATTGCCTTGGAGAAATTGCCACGCCTCCGAGTTGGGAATCGCGTTCTTGTAAAGCTCCTCATCGTCCTTGTTGAACTGCTCCACATAGTGCCGGAACGCATCTGCGCGCAGAGTGCCCGTCGCCGCTTGCTCCGCTGCAATACATGTCGTGCGGGTCAAAATGAAAATCACCAGCACTGCAATGAGTGCAAGGACTCCGCGCCCATGGATTCCGCACAATGATGAACCACGGATGACGCGGATGGACACGGATGGATGCTTCGCTCCTTCGAGAAAGCCATCCATGGTTAAAACATCCACGTCGCAGCGATGCAGAGATTGCCGCACATTTTCCAACCACGGATGACGCGGATGGACACGGATAGAAGACTGTCCTGTGCTTTCCCATCCGTGGACATCCGTGTCATCCGTGGTCAAAATCATCGCATCCTCGTTCACGCGGGGTGTTCGTGGGAGTTGCATCATTTGTTCTTTGGGAAATCGCATCATAATCAAGTGCGCCCACCGAAACCCAGCCGCGCCAGTTTTCGCAATGCAGAAAACGGAAATTCGCAGAAATTTGTGGCTAACGATTCGTGCCTCACGCCATGGTATTCCGAATCCACGGAACGCTGGACGCTCCACTCTTCATCTTCCAACTCATGAAACGCCTGCTGACTACTCTGCTTCTCACGCTGACCTCCATCGCCTTCGCCGAAGGTGAGCGCATCCCAAACAAACCCGCGCCGCCGCTGAACCGCTTCGCGCCGGATACCGTGACGCCGCCGGTGACGACGCCGTTTCCCGGCGGAAAATTTATGCTGGGTGAAAATGAGACGGTGGTTTTCGTGGGTGGGACGAATTTTGTGCGCGCGGCGAAGTCGGGCGAGTTGGAGGCGTTGCTGACGAAGGCGTTCGCCAAGCAGAAGCCGGTGTTCCGCTCGATGGCGGTGGATGCGGACACGGTTTATTTGCAGGAACGCGAGCTGAACTTCGGCACGTGGCAGCAGCAGCTCGAAGCGGTCGGCGCGACGGTGGTGATCGCGCAGTTCGGCCAGATGGAGGCTCTCGATGGCGTGGCGAAGCTGCCGGAGTTCGTGGCCGCGTATCACCGTCTGCTCGACGAGTTTTCCGCCCGCACTGTGCGCCTCGTGCTGGTGTCGCCGATGCTTTTTCAAAAAGCGACCTCGCCAAATGTGCCGGACCTGACGAAGCGTAACGAGGAAGTGAAGGCGTATGCCAACGCGATTAAGACGATCGCCAAACAGCGTGGAGCCTTATTTGTGGATGTGACTGAGTTGCCCGCAAAGGCCATGAGAAATACCCTTCGCTTCGCCGATTCGCCGCTTCCGGACGATGCGAAGTCATATACCCACGATGGCATTCACCTGACTCCTCATGGGCTTCTAAACATTGCTGTGAATGTCTTTGGATCGCTGAATGGCAAGGCCATTCCAACTGATGCCGAGTTGGGCGCCGCCATTGTCACCAAGAACCGCCTGTGGTCCCAATGCTGGCGGCCTGCCAACTGGAACTTCGCCTACGGTGACCGTGCCACCGTGCCGTTCGCCAGACCTGCGGGCGGACAGCCGGATTTGAAAGGTGCTTTTGCGCAGCATCGCGCGCTGCTCGCGGAGGCGGATGCCCGCATCGCTGCAATCGCCAATGGCGAGAAAGCTCCGCCGCCTCCGCCCGCTTACACGCCGCCGACGGACGAGAAGGCGCTCACACCGGAAGAACAGCTCGCCACTTTCACCGTGGCCGATGGTTACGAGGTGACGCTCGTCGCTTCCGAGAAGGACGGCGTGGTGAAGCCGGTGCAGATTTCGTGGGACGAGCGCGGACGGATGCTCGTGGCGTGTTCGCCGAGCTATCCGCATCTCGAAGTCGGCGCGCCGCCGCACGATTTCGTCCTCATGGCCGACATGAAAGACGGCAAGGTGAGCAAGGCGTGGCGTTACGCCGACGGGCTGACGATGACGAACGGCATGGAGCCGGGCGACGGTGGCATCTTCGTCTGCGACTACGACGAACTGCTCCACTTCCGCGACACGAATGGCGACGGCAAAGCCGACCAGCGCCGCGTGGTGCTCTCCGGTTTCGGCATCGGCGACACGCATCAGCTCATCAACTCCATCAACCACGGCGACGACGGTTCGCTGTGGTTTGCGCAGGGGCTGCACGTTCTTTCGCACGTCGAGACGCCGTGGGGCATCGCGCGGCTGGATCAAGCGGCGATCTGGCGGCTGCGTCCGCGCACGCTGCGGCTGGAAGGATTTTTCAACCACGCACGAGCGGGAGCCAATTGCTGGGGCGTGGTCACGGATGATTGGGGAAACATTTTCCACAAAGCGGGCGACCGCCCCGCCGGCTACTACTCGCAGCCCGGCCTTGTGCGCGCGGCGACTGGCTTCACGCCCGACGACTACGACCGCGTGGCAGCGATCTTTAAGAGCGACGTGAAGACGGTCTCCATTGATCTGCTCGGCTCGAAGGCGCTGCCCGACGACGCGCAGGGTTGCGCCGTCATCGCCGGTTTCATGGCGAGCAAAGTGGAAATGCACCGCATCCTCGACGACGGCTCCGGCTTTCGCAGCGAGCAAATGCCCACGCTGCTCCGCTCATCGAGCAACGCCTTCCGCCCCGTGGACGTGAGCCAGGGCCCCGACGGCGCGATCTACGTGGCCGATTTCTACAACCCCATCATCGGCCACTACCAGGCCAGCTACCGCGACCCGAAGCGCGACAAGACGCATGGCCGCATCTGGCGCATCAGCGCGAAAGGCCGCCCTGCCATCCAGCAGCCCGACTTCGCCAAAATGGACACGCCCGCGCTGCTCGAACAACTCGGCTCGCCGGAACGCTGGACGCGTTATCAGGCGCAGCGCGTGCTATTTTGGAGGCCGACTGACGAGGTGGTGAAAGCACTCGGTGCGTGGACGGCGAAAGTTACCGACGAATCGCTGCTCCGCCGCGCGCTCGGCATTTACGAAGCGCATGAAACAGTGCGACCCGAGCTGCTCAAGCGCCTGCTCGCCAGCAAGGATGCTCGCGTCCGCGCTTACGCCGCGCGGATGGCAGGGATGTGGTCGGTTCGGGTGCCCGAAGCCATCGCTCAATTAAAGACCAGCGCCGTCGATTCCGACGCCCGCGTGCGGCTGGAAGCTATCGTCGCCGCAACATACATCGCCAAACCCGATGCCGTCGAAATCCCCGGCCTCGCCTCCACGCAACCGCGCGACAGATTCATAGACTACGCGCTCACGCAAAGCATCCGCGCCCTCAAGCCGCAGTGGCAGCCCGTCATTGACAAACTCACCTTCGGCGGCAACACCGCCGCCCGCGACTTCGTCGTGAAAATCGGCGGCGCAATCCCGCCAGCGGAGCACCCCGGCAAAGCCACCTACGACTCGCTCTGCCTGAATTGCCACCAAGCCAACGCCAAGGGACTCGCCAACATTTACCCGCCGCTCGCGGGCAGCGAATGGGTCGCCGGCGACAAAGGCGCGCTCATTAAAATGCTCCTCCACGGCCTCTCCGGCCCCATCACCGTCAAAGGCGAACCCTTCGGCACCGGCAACCCCATCCCCATGCCCCCGAGCGGACTCGACAACCAAAAAACCGCCGACGTCCTCACCTACATCCGCGCCAACTTCGGCAACCAAGCCGACGCCGTCACCGTCGAAGAAGTCCGCACCCTCCGCGAAAAACACAAAGACCGCACCACCCTCTGGACCGTGCCGGAACTCGCCCCGCCAAAATAGCTACGTCGCTGCGTGTGAATCTCGCCTCCCCGGGCTCCAATTACGCGCGCACACCTACAGCCCGTGAATATGCGGGCGAGGGTCGTCAAAAACACCTTCAGCCGATATTCGCGTGTCCCCGCATTCACCATGCGCACGTTGGCCGACTAAAAATAATCCAAATTTTCCCTTTACTGCCGCAGCGCGGAATTATTAGTGTGCCTCCAGTCGGAAGCAGTTCCTTCTGGTGTTAAATCTCCCTACCCAGTGGAACACAGGTTTCCGTTAGTAAAAAACACACACAATTCCCCCCACAAAAAATCCCATGAACACACAAACTACCACCAATCTCCCGCAAAGCGGGTCCAAAACAAAATCACTAGCGGCAGCATGCTTGCTGGTTCTAACGGCTGCAACTCAAGCAGACACGATCAGCATCGGCTTCGGTGCGACCCTTGTGTCAAATCCTGCTGACGCCTATTTTCCACAGGCGACAAACTGGAATCACTGGACTACCGGGGCTGCTTCCCAAACCAGTTTCATCAACTCTTTAGGAGCACCGGTTACAGGCCTGGAGTTGACTTGGACTCAAACGAATGCCACCCAAAGCAATGATACCAATTTCGGCCCAAATGTTGGTGTTTATAACTCAACGCAGGGGTCGCCCTACCCTTTCAATGGCCTTCCAGACCCATATACCTGCGTGCCAGGTGATGCTGGATACGCCAACCTATCTGGTATCGCCGGCAACGATAATAACTATGCCCAGTTCAAATTGACGGGAATTCCTGCGGGCTCTCAGGTGGCAGCACTGGGAGGATGGATTGGCATTGGTTTGCATTGGGCTACGGAGACTACCCCGGATACAGGGGTGCATTCGTGGACCGTTTGGGCAGGCCAACAAATCAGGACGCAACTTGTTCTTGAAACAAGTGGTCCCCTGGCTGGAACGCAAACCTTTTACTTCAATGGCCAGAGTCCTGTTCAAGTAAATGCACAGTCCAGAACCACCCTTTCAGCAATTCAGATCGTCACTCCAGTTCCAGAGCCCGGCACGGCAGTTTCGCTGCTCGGCGGTCTCGGGATGCTGCTTGGTCTGCGCCGTCGCAGAGCGTAGTAAATAGTCTTTGCTGTCAGAAAATTCAGGCGGGACGCTGCAAGGCGTCCCGCCTTTTCTGTGCCGATAAACACCGCCACGGCGACACCTGCCGCAGAAATAACCAGGACCGCAATGGGCTGGGAACAGCGACAGGAATGTCACCGCTTCTTGTCAACTCCCGCTAACACGCCGATAAGCGCGCACTGCCTATCCATGAAAATCCGCATCTTCGTCCTCACCTTTCTAGTCGCCGCCAGCATCACGCAGGCGGCGAATGTCTTCGATGAAATGGTGCGTTCGACTCCGTGGCTCAGCCCGGCGGATGAATTGAAATCCTTTGTCGTGCCGGAAGGGTTTGCCGTGCAGTTGGTGGCGGCGGAGCCGGAAATCGGGAAGCCGATTTCGATGAGCTTCGACGCAATGGGACGACTGTGGGTGGCGGAGACGAACGCCTACCCCATCGAGACTGCGCCCGACAAAACGCCGCGCGATCTCATTCGCATCCTGTCCGATCTCAAAGCCGATGGCCGCGCGGGAAAGAACGAAATTTTCGCCGACGGACTCTCCATGCCGGATGCAGTCACGCCTTACAAAAACGGGGCTGTCATTTTTTCGATCCCGAACATTGTGCGATTGCAGGACACCGACAGCGACGGAAAGGCCGACAAGCGCGACGTAGTGCTGGGGCCTTTCGCCACAAATGACACGCATAACATGGCCAACAATTTACGCCGTGGGTTCGATGGCTGGATGTATGGAGGTCAGGGCGTGGCGAACAAGTCGGCCATGAAAGGCGGCGACGGCAGGGAGTTCCGGATGAGCGGCGGCACGTTTCGCTTCCGGCCTGACGGGATGAGCATCCAAAAGTATGGCGACGGGCAGGCGAATGTCTTCGGTCTGTGCTTCGATCCGCTCGGCAATCTTTTCACGTCCGACTGCCACTCGATGCCGATTTATCAAAACATCTACGGCGGCTTTTATCCCGTCTTCGGCAAGCCGCACGACGGCCTCGGCTACGCGCCGCAGATGCTCTCGCACAACCACGGCTCGACGGCGATTTCCGGTCTCGCGCATTGCGACGAGCCGATGTGGCCGGCGGAGTTTCAGGGCAACTTTTTCCTCGGCAACGTGGTGACGAGCCGCGTGAACCGCGACCGCATCGAGGAACACGGCTCGACGAAAATCGCGAAAGAGATGCCGGACATCATGAGTTCGCGAGACCCGTGGTTCCGCCCCGTTGACGTGCAACTCGGCCCCGACGGCGCGCTTTACATCGCGGATTTTTACAACCGAGTGATCGCGCACGTTGAAGTGCCGCTCAATCACCCGGGCCGCGACCGCAAGAGCGGACGCATCTGGCGCGTGGTGCGCGTCGGTGCCGATGGAAAACCGATGCTGCGTGCGCGCCCTGATTTCACAAAGCTGAGCGTTGTGGAAAAGGTCGCACAACTCAGCGACCCGAGTCATTCGCATCGCCTCGCAGTGCTCAATTTCCTTGCAGACCAAGGCGGCGATGAAGTCGTCAATGCAGTGCGCAAGGCTTCGCAAAAGAAGGACGCTGACCTCAATCTGAGAGCGGGTGCGCTGTGGATTCTGGAAAGACTCGGTGCGCTGACGGATTCCGAACTCTCCGCCGCCACGAAGGATTCTGAGCGATTGATTCGCACGCACGCCCTTCGCATTCTCGTCGAGCGTGCAAATTGGAAGCCGGACGAACTGGCAATCGTCCTCAACGCCACGAAGGATCCGGATGGTTTCGTAGCACGCGCAGCCGCAGACGGTCTGGCGCGTCACCCATCGCCTGCCCACATTCCCGCGTTGCTGGCCCTGCGGCAGCGCGCAGCGGAAGAGGACACGCATCTTGTTTACCAAGCGCGGAAGGCGCTGCGGGATCAGTTGCTACTCACGGAGAGTTTTGAGTTCATCGGAAAGCAGACGCTCAGCGACGCCGATGCGCGGGCGATTGCCGATGTCGCGCTGGCGCTGCCTTCACCGGGTGCTGCTGCCTTTTTCGCCAAGTATCTCGCGAAGTTTCCCGCCAACGGAAAACCCAACAAAGACTGGGTGCGCCACATCGCACGCTTCGGCGACACCACCAGCATAGACTCGCTCGTGGATTCACAGGTTGCCAATTCCGCCTACGATCCCGACACCCAATTCGACCTTTTCCAAGCCATACGCCAAGGCACCGAGCAGCGCGGGATGAAACCGGGCGACAAAATGAAAACGTGGGCCGGCAAGCTCGCTGCGGGATTACTCGAAACCACCCCACCAAATCCCACACGCCAGAAAGCGGCGGCGGAGTTGGCGATGAAATTGCAACTCAGCGAAATGGAAAAGCCGCTGAGCGCACTTGCCATCGAAGTATCCGGCGACATCGAAGTGCGAACCGCGTGCCTGCGCGCCTTGCTGTCGCTGAATGCCTCCGAACATTTGCGGGAAGCGGGAACTTTTCTGAACGACGCAGGACTCGCAGTGGAACGTCGCGCCGAAATCGCACAGTCACTCGCCAAGCTGAACTCTGCGGAAAGCCGGAAGCTGCTAGTTCAAAGTTTGCGTCAAGCGCCCGAGCGTTTTGCTATCATCATCGCCACCGCGCTCTGCGGCGCAGGCGAAGGTGCGGATGCACTCATGCAGGCAGTCACCGACGGACAAGCCCCCGCCGCGCTGCTCACGCAACGGGCAATCAAAGACAAGCTCCTCGCCGTGCGCCCGAAGTCCGCCGAGCAAATCGCCAGCCTCACCGCCAAAATCGGAGCGAACTCCGAGCGCCTGCAAAAGATCGCGAAGGAACGCGCTACCGCATTTCCAAAAACAGCCAGCGCCGAAGAGGGCGCGAAGGTTTACCAAACCCATTGCGTCGCCTGCCACAGCATCGGTGGAAAAGGCGGGCGCGTCGGCCCGGAGCTGGACGGCATCGGCCATCGCGGCCTCGAACGCCTCTGCGAGGACATCCTCGACCCCAATCGCAATGTGGATCGTGTCTTTCGCTACAGTATCGTGACGCTCAAAAACGGCACCGCAATCACCGGCCTCTTCCGCCGCGAAGAAGGCGCACTCCTAGTCTTCGTAGATGCCAGCGGCAAAGAACTCACTGTCGAGAAATCCGAAATCACCCAGCGCACCGAATCCGAAACATCCCTCATGCCAGAAATCTTCGCCGACCTTCTCCCGCCCGCCGATTTCCAAAACCTCATGGCCTACCTGCTTTCGCAGTCCACAAAGTAGGAGCCCTCGCTAGGCGCACGCGCCTTAAAAGGAATTGCCAAGGGCGCGGGGGAATCTCCATGTTCGCGCCACCGTGAGCAACGAATCCGCCAATCCACTTCGTGAGGGTCTTTCTAATCGGGCGATGCCCCAGCCGTGCAACGTCGTCATCTTCGGTGCATCGGGCGACCTGACTTTCCGCAAACTCATCCCAGCGCTTTACAATCTCGCCGCCGATGGCGATTTGCCGGGCGCTGCCAACATCATCGGTTTTGCAAGACGCGAAAAATCGGACGAGAGCTGGCGCGCGGAGTTGAAAGAGACGACCGCGAAATGCTCGCGCTCGGGGCTGAATGAGGAAGTGTGGGACGGGTTCAGCAAAAGAATTTACTACCACCAATCGGAGTTCGGCGAAGCTGCGGGCTACGCACGTCTGAAACAGAGACTCGATGCTCTGGATGCGGTGGGCGGCACACGCGGAAACCGCCTGTTTTACCTCTCGGTGGCACCGGCGGAATTTGAGGGAATCATCGCCCAACTCATCGCAGCGGGACTGACGCAAAGCGGCGATGGTTCGTGGTCGCGTGTGATTGTGGAAAAGCCTTTCGGCACAGACCTCGCGACGGCGCAGGATTTAAATACGATCATCGCCCGCGCTTTCGCCGAGGGCGACACGTTCCGCATTGACCACTATCTCGGCAAGGAGACTGCGCAGAACATCATGGTGCTGCGTTTCGCGAACTCGCTCATCGAGCCGCTGTGGAATCACCGCTACATTGACCACGTGCAGATCACGAGCGCGGAGCAGCTCGGCGTGGAAGCGCGCGGGCCTTACTACGACAAATCGGGCGCGCTGCGCGACATGGTGCAGAGCCACCTTCTGCAAATCCTCTGCCTCACTGCGATGGAGGCTCCGACAAATCTTTCAGCCGACGCGGTGCGCGATGAAAAGCTGAAGGTCGTCCGAAGTCTGCGCCGAATGTCCGCAGACGATGTATCGCGCGATGTCGTGCGCGGGCAATATGCAGCCGGAGCCATCGGCGGGAAACAAGTGCCCGCCTATCGCGCTGAGGATCGTGTGAATCCGAAGAGCGAGACGGAGACGTTCGTCGCGCTGAAACTCCACGTGGACAACTGGCGCTGGCATGGCGTGCCGTTTTACATGCGCGTGGGCAAACGGCTCGCGAAGGGCGGTGCGGAAATCGCGGTGCAATTTAAGGAGGCACCCGGCGTTCTTTTCAACAGCGCGGAGACTCCGCTCGGGCCAAACCAACTCGTGATTCGCATCCAACCCGACGAAGGCGTATCACTCCGACTGCAATGCAAAGTGCCCGGCAGCACACTGCGCATTGAGCCGGTGAAGATGGATTTTCACTACGGCACGAGTTTCGGAAAACAGAGCCCCGAGGCTTACGAGCGCCTCATCCTCGATTCGATGAGCGGCGACGCGACACTCTTCGCACGGCGCGACGAAGTGGAGGAGGCATGGCGCTTTGTGGACGTGATCGAAAACACATGGCACGCCAGCACGACGCCTCCCCCGCTCTGCGATTATCCGGCTGGAAGCTGGGGACCGAAGGAAGCGGACGATTTGCTCGAACGCGATGGTCGTGCGTGGCGGAGGATGTAATCCATGGGTCTCAACACCACCACACTCGGCACGCCCGTCGAAGTCGCGGCCATCGGCAAGGAGTTGAAAAAACTCTGGGCAGCCGACAAGACCCGCACGCGCGCAACGCTGTTTAATTTTGCCATCGTCTGCCAGGGCGAGGAGGCGATGACCGTAAATACGGAATTGCTCTCGGACTTCGTGCGCGGCCACGCATTTCACGCGCTGCTCCTCGGCATTGCACCCGGAGTCGGTGAAACCAAAGTGCAGGCGTGGATCAACGCGCACTGCTTTCTGCCGAAGGTCGGCGCGAAGCACGTCTGCTGCGAGCAGGTCTCCATTTTCGTAGAGGGAAATGTGAAGGCGCTGCTGCCAAATCTCCTTTTCTCGCAGCTCGATTACGACCTGCCGCTCACTTTGTGGTGGCGCTGCGACTGTCCCGAACTCGTGGATAGCGAAGTTTGGCGTTGGGTGAACCGGCTTATTTTTGACAGTCAGACTTGGATCGATGCCCGCAGACAATTCGCCGCTTTGCGCCGCTCGCTCGGCAGCAGCCACGCCGTGCTTTGCGACCTTGCGTGGACGCGCTCGCTGCACTTGCGCCAGTCGCTCGCCCAGTTGTTCGACACGACCGAGACCGCCTCCGCATTGCGCGGCATCAAGCGCATCGCCATCAAACACGCACCCGGCGCACGCACACCGGCTATGTTGCTCGTCGGCTGGTTTGCAGCTCAACTCGGCTGGTCGGCGCACGGCGCGCGGGGAAATCACGTGCATTTCTCCACGGGAACCGGCGACGTCGTTTGCGATCTCACTGAGGCAGCGGGGTCGTGCATCAGCGCGATTGAATTGGTCAGCGACACCCTCACCATCTCCGCGTCACGCCCGACGACTGCAAACTTCCTCCATGTCGAAATCCGCGATCAGGCTGGCAACACGACAAAGCACGTCATGCCCGCAGACAGCGACGACATGACCACCGTCCTCGATCAGGAACTTGCAAGCTGGGGCCGGCACAGCGTGTATCTCAAGGCTCTCGCTGCCGCCGAGCCGCTGCTCTAGGAACGCTTTCGGTTGAAGCCTGCCACCACGCGATCCGTTTCGCGCTTCACGGCCTTCGCTTTCAAATCCTGCCGCTTGTCGTGCGCGAGCTTGCCCTTGCCGAGTCCGATTTCGACCTTCACGCGATGGCCCTTCCAATACACCCGCAACGCCACGAGCGAGAAACCCTCGATCTGCGTCTTGCCTAAAAGCTTCTCGATCTCCTGCCGATGCAGCAGCAGCCGGCGCAACCGCTTGGGCTCATGCTGCTCGTGGCTCGCCTTTTCGTAGGGCTGGATGTCCATGTCATGCAGCCACAGTTGCCCCTTCTCCACGCGCGCAAACGCATTGTTCACGTTCGCAAGTCCTCCACGGATGGATTTCACCTCCGTGCCCTTGAGTTCAATGCCAGCCTCGATCCTGTCGAGGATGTGATAATCCCGCAGCGCCTTGCGATTGACCGAAATTTCGGTGCTCATCGCTTTGCCAAAAAAGGAGAGAGCGTCCTAGCTCTCTTCCTCGTCCTTCTTCTTCATCTCATAGCCGAGCTTGCCGGCGATGATTTCGCTGAGCGCGATGTCCGCAAGCCCCATGCGGGTGACCACATCAATCATCGGCTTGTGCCCGGCGGAAAGCTGGCGCACACGCTTGGAGACGACGTTCACGAGCAACGGAACGCTCGGGATGGTTTTGGATGCTTCTTCGACTAGTGAGCTCATCATGATAGGTAGTTTGCGGTTGACCGAATTACTGAAAAGGGACGGGAACGTGGGGGCGCGTCACTGAATTGTCAAACTGCTTTTCCTCGGCGCTCCCATCAGAGTCGAATCCTATGCACAGACAGCCGTTCAAGCGCGCTGGCGCAGCTCGGCGAATCGCTCCGCCGCCTCCTTCCATGCCGACGGTTCGTAGCGCTGCACGGTGCTGGATGCGCGGACCACTTCGCGCATCTCCGCTAGCGATCCGATCTCGCCGTCGGCTCTCGCCTGCGTGAGCAAATTGCCCATCGCCGTGGCCTCGACCGGTCCCGCGACAACGGGCCGATCACATGCATCGGCGGTGAACTGATTGAGAATCTTGCTCTGCGAACCGCCACCGACGATGTGGATGACTTCGCTTTCCTCGCCGGTCAGCTCCTCGATCGAGGCAAGCGTCTCGCGATATTTCAGCGCAAGACTTTCGTAGGCGCAACGAATGAGTTCGCCCTCGGTCCTCGGCACGGGCTGCTTCGTCTCGCGGCAAAATCCCTGAATCTCCCGTGGCATATCGAGCGGATTGAGAAAGCGCGGAGCGTTCACATTGACGATGGAGCGAAGCGGCCTCGCTTTCGCCGCCAGCGCGGCAAGCTGCGAGTAATCGTATTTCTTCCCGGCGGCATCGAAGGAGCGTTTGCACTGCTGCACGAGCCAGAGTCCCATGATGTTTTTCAGCAGGCGATAAGTGCCGTCCACGCCGCCCTCGTTGGTCATGTTCAGTTCCAGTGCACGCGGCGTCAGCACAGCCTTCTGAATCTCCACGCCCATGAGCGACCACGTGCCGGAGCTGATGTAAGCCCAGTTCGCCTTGCCCGTGTTCGCCGTGGGCACGCCCGCAACCGCCGAGGCAGTGTCGTGCGAAGGCGGGGCGACGACTTTCACCCCGGCGAGACCCGTGCGCTCCGCGAGTGATTTGCTGAATTTACCGAGCGTCGTGCCGGGCGCGACCACCTTCGGCAGGAAATGGGTGGGCAGCCCGAACTTCTTCATCAACGGCAGCGACCAGTCGCGTTTGATCGGATGCAGGAACTGCGAAGTGGAGGCAATAGTGAACTCCGCGCGCTTCACCCCGCACATGGCCCAGTGCAAGAAGTCCGGGATAAACAGCAGCGTTTCGGCGGCATCGAGGATGGCAGGCGAATCTTCCTTCCACGCCAGCAACTGGTAGAGCGAATTCAACTCCATGAACTGCGAGCCGGTGTGTTTGAAAATCTCCGCGCGCGGCACCTTTTTGAAAGCGCGTTCCAGGCTGCCCCGCGTCCGCGCATCGCGATAGTGATACGGCAGCCCGAGCATTTCGTCCTGTTTGTTCAAGAGCACGAAATCCAGCCCCCACGTATCCGCGCCTACCGAGACGATTCGCCTGCCATACTTTTTCCCGGCGAGCGCAAGCCCCTTTTAGATTTCCGACCACAGCATCAAGACATCCCATCGCAGCGTGTCGCCGAGATAAACGCCGCCATTGGGAAAACGATGGATCTCATCGAGCTGAAGCACCCGCCCATTCCAAATCCCCGCCATCACGCGCCCGCTCTCCGCGCCGAGATCCACCGCCAGATATATTTTGGAATGCCGCATAGCGAAATCAGTTGGAAATTTTTCGTCTTGGGTCAATGCCGCCCCTCTCCCGTCAGAAAAAGGTAACTGGTGGCGATGGCGTGCTACGCGCCGCTTTTTGCACTGACAGAGCCAACTCCGACACCGCGATGCTGGCGGTAAGCTTTCACGATGCGCTGGACGAGTTCGTGGCGGATGACGTCGCGGTCGGCGAAATGGGTGAAGTGGACGCCTTCCACACCGCGCAATGCCTCAATGGCTTCGACGAGGCCGCTGCGCTTGTTGCCGGGGAGATCGATTTGCGTCGGGTCGCCGGTAATGACTGCGCGACTTTCTGCGCCGAGCCGGGTGAGGAACATGAACATCTGCTCGGTGGTTGTGTTCTGCGCTTCGTCGAGGACGACGAAGGCGTGGTTCAACGTGCGTCCGCGCATGTAGGCGAGCGGGGCGATTTCAATCACTCCCCGCTCAAAGCAGCGCTCCATTTCCTCCGGGTCCATCATGTCGTGCAGCGCATCGTAGAGCGGGCGCAGGTAGGGCATGATCTTTTCTTTCAAGTCGCCCGGCAAAAAGCCGAGTGCCTCGCCTGCTTCGACGGCGGGCCGCGTGAGGATGATGCGATGCACCTGTTCCTTTTTCAGCGCAGCGACAGCCATCGCCATCGCGAGATAGGTTTTTCCAGTGCCGGCGGGGCCGACGCCAAACGTCATGTCGTTTTGCTGGATGGCCTGGATGTAGGTGCGCTGTGTCGCTGTCTTGGGAATAATCGGCGCGCGCTTCGCTGAGCACTGGATTTTTGTGACGACGAGCGTGTCGATCCCCGGCACATCGGTGCTCTGCACGGCACGTAACGCGTAGTTGAATTCATAACGCCGGATGCTCATCCCGCCG